>NZ_DBHHEV010000042.1:17109-20460 GCF_057238965.1 Peptidiphaga sp. | reverse complement strand
CGGCGACGAAGTTGCCGACCTCCGCGTGGGCGTACTTGACCGAGCATCCCATCTGCGCGAGGTGATAGAGCGCCTCAGTGCGCACCTCCTCCCATTTCGAGAAGGGCGAGGCCTCGTGGTACCCGCGCTGCGGCTCGACCGGGAACAGGCTCTCCCGCGGGGAGAACAGGTAGTACTCGAGCTCGCCGAGGGCTTCGAGCCGGCAGCCCGTTGCGTCCTCCAGAGCGTCCTGCGCCTTGCGCAAAACCTGCTGAGGCGCGCTGGCCAACGGATTTCCATTGACGTCGTAGAACCCGCACATGATGTCGAGGCTCGGTATCGGATTGAAGGGGTTGAGGAATGCGGTGCGCAGTTGCGGCACGACGTAAAGGTCCGAGCTGACGGCGTCGACGAAATCGAAGAGCGAGGAGCCGTCCACTCGCTCCCCCATCGTCAGCACCCTCTCGAGGTGGGCGGCGGACTGGATTGCAAAATTGAGGGTTTTGAGCCTGCCGTCGCCGCCGACGTAACGCAGGTTGAGCATCGGTATGTCGCGCTCGCGGACGAATCGAAGGATATCGGCCCGCGTGAACTTCTCCGCGGGCTTGCCGAGTTCTTGGACGAGCGGGTTTGGATTCAAAGCCAGAGAGTCGGCCTCGAGCATGTGTTTCTCCTAGCGGCTGGGCGACGTCGAACAGACGCGGTTTACACCGAATTGGCGGGATAAACGAGATTATCGCAGATGCTCCGAAACCGGCCAATCGACGGTCGCCTTTGGCTGGCGCGCAATCCAAGGAGAAGCCGTCGCGGACGCGGCGCCTGCGAACGCATGGCCCTGAACGGCAAGCGCGGGTCCGGGCCTGAAGGAACGCACTCCGCCGGCCGCCGCCCACAGCAATGCAGTCCCCATGTCTGCTTCCTTTTCACGGGCCTTTTCGCTTTTCACGCGCCTTTTCGCGACGCCTTCGACTCACGCGCTTGGGCCGGCGGGCGCTCCGCTAGAGTCCGGCAGCCCCTCCGCAAGAACGCGGTCGAGCTCTTGGCGCATGCGGCCTTCCTCGTCGCTGCCGTTCGTTCGAAACGACAGAACCTTGACCCCGTACAGGCTGAGTATGGACTGCTTGAGCCCATCGCGTCTGAGCTGCAAAGGTTTGTCTTCGTGGAAAGCGGTTCCGTCCACCTCGATGGCCAGCAGGGCGCGGCGGGTCACGGTGTGGTAGACGACGAAGTCGACGGCCGACGTCGAACGGACGAACTTCCGCTGGCGCTCGCTCAAAAGCGCTAAGTCAGGAACGAGGTCGCGAAGCCGCACCTGAAAGGCCACGTCCAGCCAGCCTTCGTACTTGGACTCGCCGAGCAGGTCCTTGAGCAGGGTGTACATGATGTTCTCTGACTTGTATTTGCTTTTGCCCCGCAGGCCGGAGGCGAACTTCGCCAACCTCTCGGAATGTTTGCGGTACAGGAGGTCGAAAACGGACACGATGCGGCTTTCAACCACCTGATCCGGGCACTGATAGCGAATGTAGTCGGCGAGGGCGGAGATGTTGACGCTCCCCCTCATTTCACCGTCGTCGGTCACGAGGACGAACCGCTCTTTGGCCCGAGAGACCGCGACATTGATGAGACGGGGGTCGTCCGCGAAGCTGAGAGCCCTGCGTCCGTCGCGAGACTCGTCGAGGACCGTGCTGAAGACCATCGTGCGAGCGCCCCTGCCTTGGAATTTGTGAACGGTTTCTGAGAGCCACCCGCCGTCGGCCTCGCCTTCCACGCGCCCGCCGAAGGCGTCCTCGAGCGCCTGATCGAGGCGGTCGGCGTGGAGCCGGAAGGGCGCTGCGAAGCCGACTTCGAGGTCGCTTCCCCTCCGCACATTGAGATCGGCGGGAGAAATGCCGCATTCGGCGAGCGTTTCCCGCATGACGACGTCGATCTCCCGCTGGTTGTACCTGCCTTTGACCGGGCCCCGGGCGATGCGGCGACAATGGTTTCCCGGCGCCGTCTTGAACATGGCCAGGGACGGCCCGGCGGCCTCGCCCGGCCTGTCCGCCAGGGGAATGAGCTGGCCGCCGTAGAACATTCCGTTGCAAAAGCCAATGATCTCCGGTGCACACCTGAAGTGCTCGCGCAGCATCGTCTGCGGCAGTCTCTCGCCGTAGAGTTCCTTGACCGATTCCAGGATCGAGAGCTCTCCGACGTCGTACGCCGGGTCCGGAGGGGCGGGAAGGGCCTTGGCCCACTTCTTGTCGAGCACGGGCGCGAGTTGTTTGAGGTCGCCGACTACAACCACGTTGCGGGCGCGGCTGAGCGCCAGTGCGGCGCTGAGAACGTCCGTCAGCGTCGCTTCGTCGATGATCAGCCAGTCGAGGAGGGTTCCCTCCGCGAGGTTGCTGCGAATCGAATGGCATGTGGTCAGCACAACCGGGTATTCGCGCAGGAGGTCTTTCGTTTGCCTGCGAAGGCCTTCATCGTCGAAGCTTTTTCTTGCCGCGCCGCGATACCGGCGGCGCAATGCGTCGTCGAGAGCCTGGCGAGACAGCGTCTTGTGCCGCTTTCGAACGGATTCCTCGTCGGCCCGGGCAAGGGTTTCCTCGAGGAGCCTTCTGCGCTCCTCCAACTCCTCAAGGCTCCGGGTGTAGAAGGCCCGTTGCAGGCGAAGGACGACGTCGGCGTCCCTCGGGTCGAGGCTTTTGAGCGATCCGTATTCGAAGTGCCTGCGGATGCGGCCGACGATGCCCGAAAGGCCGCCCGGCGGCTCCGCCCGGACGGCAGTTTCCGCGAGGTACTTGACGATCTTGTCGGAGGATTTGCGCAGCAGAGGCAGTCCCTCGAGGTCGGCGAAGCGCTCGCCGCGCATGCGGCGCTCAAAATGCGAAAACTCCAGTGCGCATTCCTCGATGGAACGCCGCACCTCGGCGAGCTCGCGGCTGGCCCGCCATATGCCGACGAGCCTGCTTTCCGCTTCGGCGATCTCGGAATCGACGTTCCGCCCGCCGACGTTCCGCCCGCCGACGTTCGGCTCGGCGGCACTCGGCCCGGCGCGCCGCAGACCGTCGTCCCGGCCGTCGGCCTTCGAGCCGTCGCTTTGAAGGCCGCCCGCCTGACGGGCGCCGTCCGCAGCCTCCGAGTCCACGCGGGCTGCTCCGTCGTGGCTGCGCGCCGTCCGCCCTGCCTTCCAGTTCGCCAGCGCGCGCATTCTCGACTCTTGCCCCCGAAGAAACTCCGCGACCATTCGTTTGTTTCCGAGCCGGGCGGCCACGAATCCAAGCCCCGCCTCGTCAAGCTTGTCTCGAACGTTGTCGACTGCGGCATTGCTGAAGGAGACGATCCCCGCCGTCAGTTTCGAGGGCTGAAGGAGAGTGGCAACGATGTTGAGGA
>NZ_DBHHEV010000042.1:6299-17013 GCF_057238965.1 Peptidiphaga sp. | reverse complement strand
TCGAGTGCTGAAGGAGATTGGCAACGATGTTGAGGATCGTTTCGGTTTTCCCGGTTCCCGGCGGCCCGTCGATCACGCTGATCCTGTTCCTGAGGGCCTTGGCGACGGCGTCGCGCTGGTCCTCGTTGCCGTTGAAGGGCAAAATGACGGGGCGATCGGGATACTGCGTTCCCCCGTTCGCCCCGTCGAGATAGGCGGCGAGCGCGCTGTCGGGGTCGATGAAATCCAGCCTCTCGTGCCCCTTTCTCGTCCAGTTCTCAGGGCCAAGAAGCTTGACGACGTCCTTCCAATAGCGGCGAACTTCGGCCGCGCGGCCGTCCGCGGCCGCGGAGGAGACGATTTCCACCGCCTCGGCGGGGTATGTGTACGCGCGGTCGTGCGAGACGATTCGGACCCATGAGTACTCCCGGTCCCAGACGTCCGTGAAAAGCGCGGCCGTCAGGCTCCCTCCCCATCCGCGGCCGCGCACCCGCAGCTGCTCCTCCGGCTCAATCCTTATCTCGTGCGAATATTCGAGAAGCCGGGCATTCGGGTGGCTATACGAATAGGCCGTCCCGCAGTCCGCATACTCGATCCGCACCTTTCCGTCCGCAAGGCTGCAACGTCTGACTTTCTTTGTTTGATCCCTGATTTCGCGCCCGCTGCGCGGCGGGGCCAGGATAAGATATCGATCCGGATCGACCATTGCCACACCTCGTCAACTGTGCTGCGTGCCACTTTTTACTTTAACGTAAGCATCAAGCGAACGCCAGACTCTATCCCTGGGAATTTGCGGAAGGCATGGTCGAAGTTTCCCCAGACATGGGTGTCAGTACCCGTGTCGTCTTGCTTGAGAATCGCCTTGGAGGCGGCAGGAAGCGGGTATCGTCAATCAAGCACGCGGAGAGAATCAGTCGTCTGAAGCCGATCGGCCCGGAAGAACCGGCTGTCCGCAACAAGTCACGCAATCGTACTAACATGCAGAATCGAGGGACACCATGGCAGTGCTCGCAGCAGGCCGACGGCATTCCGTCGCTTGCACGGCGGAGGGAAAGGCCGTGGCCGCCGGATATCGCCGCGGTGGCGAATGCGCCGTGGACGAGTGGACTGGCATCGTCGCCGTAGCGGCCGGAAACGTTCACACCGCAACCAACACAGGCCGCTCGCACACCGTCGGCCTTCGGGCCGACGGCTCCGTCGCAGCAACCGGATGGAACGGGCACGGGCAGTGCGATGTCGACGGCTGGAGCGACGTCGTCGCCGTCTCCGCCGGGTGGCGCAGAACCCTTGGAGTGCGCAAGGACGGGTCGGTTTTGGCGCTGGGCAGCAACGAAGAAGGCCAGTGCGACGTCGACGGCTGGAGCGACGTGTCCGCAACCGCCTGCGGCGATTGGCACTCCGTGGGGCTCAGGCGCGACGGCACAGTCCTGGCCGCCGGCAACAATCGCTACGGCCAGTGCGACGTCGACGGCTGGAGCGACGTCGTCGCGGTCGGCGCGGGCTGTCTCCACACCGTGGGGCTGCGCGAAGACGGCACGGTTGTGGCGGCCGGATGGAACCGCCTGGGCCAGTGCGACGTCGAGGATTGGTCGAGGGTCACGGCCGTGGCCGCGGGAAGCCGCCATACGGTCGCGCTTTTGACGGACGGCACGGTGCGAGCGATCGGCGACAACAGAGACAAACAGTGCAACGTCCAGTCCTGGCGCAGAATCGTCGCGATCGCGGCGGGCTCGGGCCACACGCTCGGGCTCCGGGACGACGGCCGGGTGCTCGCGGCAGGCCGCAACGAGTACGGCCAGTGCGACGTCGGCTCCTGGCGGGCAATCCGCATGCCCTAGGGAAAACGTCCCCGCCCGTTTCAACCCGCAACGTCCCCGCCCGTTTCAACCCGCGCGGCAGACTGCGGACAGTCCGAATGCCCCTGGAGGAGGGGGCCTCTTCCCCCGTATCATTGGCCTATGGTGCAGCTTCCTCAGCCGGCTCGCAGCATGGGACGCCCGCTGCCTTCGCGCAGGCGCGTGGCGCTCCAGCCCGAGGAACCGCCCGCTCCTCAGTGGCGGGCCAGCGACATGCGCACATTTTTCGACGTCGTCTTCTCGCTTTGCGGAAGGCATTCTGACCGCCCGGGGATAATCGCGGCGGACGGGCGCGGCGGCGCGGGAAAGACAACCCTTGCGTCGAAGCTCGCCGCGGCGGCTCCCGGCGCCGAAGTGCTGCACATCGACGACCTCGACTGGAACGAGCCCCTTTTTGGCTGGGACCATCTGCTTGTGTCGGCTCTCGGCGAGCTCCGCAGAAGCGGCTCGCTCGATTTCACCCCTCCCGCATGGCCTCGGCACGGGCGCGAGGGTTCCATCGCCGTTGCCGCGGGCGCGCCATTCGTCGTCGTGGAAGGAACGGGCGCGGGAATGCGCGCGGTCGCGGACCTCATCGACGTCTGCATATGGGTCCAGACCGACGACGCCGCCGCCGAGGAACGCGGCATTCGGCGCGACACGGAGGAGGGAACCAACGGCGACGCCGAAGAGTCCGTCCGATTCTGGCATTGGTGGATGGCCGGCGAACGCGCGTTCTTCGCAGCCGACCGTCCCTGGGAGCGCGCGCATCTCATCGTCTCAGGCGAGCGGCTGCCCGGGCTGGGCGACAACGAGATCGCGTGGGCCGAGGGCCCGATCTGACCGACCGGGCAACCACCAGGCAACCGGCCGGATTCGATCGACCAGGAATCGGGCCCGATCTGGCAGGTCCTAGTCAATCAGGGCGCTTCGCGAGCGCTTCTCCGCCTGCCCTCGCCGCGGGCGGAGAAAAACGCCGAGGGCGGCGGCGAATGCCGCGACGCCCGCCCCGAGCAGAACGCAGAACGCCGTCTGGGCGCCCGCCGTCGTCCCGGCCACCACGTCTCCAGAGCTGCCTGCCTGCGCCGAGTTGACGATCGCAGCCGCCACAGCCGTGCCGACAGCGCCGCCGAGCTGCTGGACGGTGTTGAAGGCGGCATTGCCGTCCGCTTGGAGCTCCTCGGGCAGCGAACGCAAGCCGTGCGTCATCGAATTCGACAGGGAGAGCCCCTGGCAGATCGGGAAGAAAGCGTAGATGACGGCCAAACGAACGGCCGAGCCTTCCGCCCCGAACGCAGAAAAGCAGGCCAAAGTCGCCACGCCGACTGCGGCGCCCGCAAGGATCGGCCGCTTCGCCCCGAACCTGTCGAGAAGCCTTCCTCCGAACGGGGTGAGGATCGCTCCGATGACGCACCCGGGCAACAGCAGGCACCCGGCGGCGAAAGAGCCCGTCGATTTGGCGACCTGCGCGAAATACGGGATGAGGTAGCCCAAGGCCAGCACCGCGGCTTGGATCAGCACGGCATAGGCGAGGCTCAGTGAATACGTGCGATCGGCGAAAATCCGCACTCTCAGCAGCGGTGCGTCAGAGCGTCGCGAAATCCATGTGAATCCGGCGAGCAAAGCGAAGGCAAGCGCGAGCAGCCCGAGCGTCTTAGGGCTTGTCCAGGCGCCTTCGGAGGCCGCGTTGGCTGCGACGACCAGCGCCGTGAAACCCGCCGCGACAAGCAGGAACTGAACCGGGCTGAAACCGACCTTCTCGACGTTGCGCGCCTGACGCACAGTCAGCGCTCCGAGAACAAGGGAAAGGCCGAGGAAAGGCAACAACACGAGGAAAATCGAACGCCAGCCGTAAGCCTCCACGAGAAATCCCCCGAACGAGGGCCCCACCGCGGGGGCTATGGCGATGATGAGCGTCGCGAAGCCCATCATGACGCCAAGTTTTCCGACGGGCGCCTGCTGCAGCACGATGTTGAACATGAGCGGCAGGGCGATCCCGGCGCCGATTCCCTGCAGAATCCGCCCGACGACGAGAAGGATGAAGTGCGGCGCCGCCGCGCACACCGCCGTCCCGGCGACGAAGACGGCCATGGCCGCCAGAAACAGCGTCTTGTTGCGGAATCTGCGATTGAGGAACGATGAGATCGGCATGATCGCGGAGAGGACCAGCAGATAGGCGGTCGTTACCCATTGCACAACGGCGGTCGTCACGCCGAATTCCTTCATAAGCGCCGGAAACGCGATGTTCAGCGCGGTTTCGACGACGACGCCGGCAAAGGACATGATGCCGACCGCCGCCACGGAGACGACGAGCCGAGCGTCCAAGCGCCTTTCGAAATTCGACATGCTCCCGCTTTCGTCTCGTCTGCCGCGCAAACCGTGCGGCAGACGCGGCCTTAAACCGCAACAAGTTTAAACCCGCTCTGAGCACTTGACTTGCACGGCTCCCGTATTCGTTTTGCTTTCAATCGAAGATTGCAGACGGAATTTCGGCCCCGGCTTGACCGGAATCGACGTTCTTGATCGTCTGAGCGCGGACGAGGACGCGGACTTCAAGGTCGATCCCATCGACAATCTCACCCTTCAGATCCCTGAATTCTGATGAGGCCCCTCGACACGAATGTTTGAGGATTCTCGACACGAATGTTTGAGGACTCGGCCCCGTCGGAAGCCTCGAACAAAAGCCGGCGCGCTTGAAGGCAAAAAACCCCAGTTTCTCGAGACGAATGGACCAAGTCGCGACCTTTGAGTTCGGTTAGCCTTTCCTAAGCGATATATGACGGCAGGGCCGACGCACGTCTGCCCGGCCGGAGAACCCTGAAAGACCCCGGGGCCGCGCCCTTGCGACGTCGGCGCCGCCCTCGCGAAAGGACCGCCATGAACATGAACGACGTGCAGCAGACCCTTTTCTTTCCGCTGATGGGCCGGGCCGACGCCGCTCGCCGCTGGCCCGATCTGTTCCCCGACCCATGGGCGGAGCACGCAATGGGCATCCGAGAGGCGGAAGGAAGCGCCGCCCAGCAGCTCGGCGCCTTTCCGTCCGCCGTCTACGGACTGCGCCACCTGCTCACAATCCGCGAGATCAACGCGTATCTCAAGGACCATCCCGGCGCCGCGGTCGTGAACATAGGCTGCGGGCTCGACCGGGTCGTCCACGAGATCGCCGACGCGGACTCCCTCGTCTACAACGTCGACTTCCCAGAGGTGATCGAGACTCGCGAACGCTGGATTGAGCCTCACGAACGCGAAATCGCCCTCCCCTATTCGGCGACCGACCATCGGTGGATGGACCAGGTCGACGCCGGCAAGGGGCTCGTAGCGATAGCGGCCGGGGTCTTCTACTACTTCGAGGTCGAAGAGGTCAAAGCGCTCGTGCGGGAAATGGGCGCCCACTTCCCCGGCAGCAGGTTGTGCTACGACGCCGAATCCCCGAGGGTGACGGCGGGCAGCGAGAAGAACATCCGCCGCAACGGCACCCCCGACGCCCGCATGCCCTTCCGCGTCAAAGACCCCTGCAGCGCGCGGACCTGGAGCGACCGAATAGACGATGTGCGCGTCGAGTTCGACTTCTCCTCCTACCTTCCAGCGTCCAAGCGGGCGAAGCTGCCCAGAGGCATTCGCTTCGCTTTCAGGTTCTTCCGCATATTCAAGGGAATGTACGAGGTGGTCATCACCTTCAAGTGACACCGCCGGCGGTCGACGCGGGCGAACCCGGCCAGTCGGCGCCGGCGAGCAAGCGGGAGAACCCGGCCGGCCGGTCCCACACTCCGCCAAAGGAAAAGGCCGCGCGGTCGGCAAACGGCAAAACCAATTGACGGGCGCTCTAAAAGCTCGACGAGGAGCCGGAGCTGCTGCCGGAACCGCCGCTTGAGCTGCCGCTGAAGCTGCTGCCTGAACTGCTGTCCGACGAATCGTCGTCGAAAACAGCCTTTACGACGCCCACCACGACTGTGAAGATTGCCCCCAAAATCAAGGCGAACGTCAATGGGGCTTTGCCGACGTTCGAAGGCCTCGGCGGTGGAAAGTCGAAGGCGGATCGAATTGTCGCGTACTGATTGTAGCTGCCTGAGACGCCGTTGACCTTCCAGGAGCCGCTGTAGGACTTTCCATCCTGTTCATAGCTTTCGAGGAATCGGTCGCCGCGCCCTAAGACGCCAATCCTGAACGCTGCACGAACAAAGCTGCCGGCCCTGTCGTGGATTTCATTGGACGTCTTGTCCAGTTCTTCGAGTGCGTCGGAAGGCACGGTCTCGCCCGTTTCAAGCTCTGAAACAAGAGCTTCGAGTCGCGCCAGCCGAAGAGAAACCCACGCGTCCAGCTCCTGGGCTTCCTCAAAGAAGAGAGCCTGCACAGGCGGCGATCGGAAGCCGGAGAGCTTCCCGACGGATTCTCGCAACCGGAGGATCCGCTCCACATCCTCCATCACACGCCCGACTTCGTTCGCCCAAGCGTCTTTCCAACCGGGAGACATGGTCAGCAATTCGGCCGCATTGACAACGGCTCTACCCTGTGAATCCAAGGCGAATGCACGCTTTCGAAACGCTTTCGCCGACGTCGCCGCACACTTCCTAAACCAGTCCGGGCCGGAGAAACCGCCTACGAAATCCTCCGCGATGCGTGGGAACCCCGCGTACTCTTTGCAAAATGCCTGATAACGGGCAATCGCTTCGGTGCCGTAGAAGCTGTCCTCTGGAATCAAATCGGCGCACCGTCCAATGGAATCGTAGTCGCGCACGACGCGCGAGTAATAGTCACGCGCGGCCCGAACGTTCTTAAAAGCCTTCAAGCCAGACCGGAAGTACAGAAACAGCCACACTGCGCCGCCGATGCTCACTACACCCGCCAGGGCGAACATCCCTATAGTTTCCCAAGCGCCAGAGTTCGCGGCGTCGGCGTACTCCCTCGCCATGGACAAGACGCCGCCCCGCCAATCTGACCTTCGGAACTGGCCTTTCGCCGCGTTCTGAATGTCCTTCTGATCGTCCATGGAAAGCTGGACATCCTCGCCAAAGTAACAGCCTACCTTCCTCCCTTCAGGGGAAACCGCGAGAATCACGAGGCCGTCCCGAAACCTCTCGGGATACGGCACCGGGTTTTCAAGCAGAGCAGTCGGATCGGGCTGTCGATGGGCGTAGTCAAGTACGGCATGGTCAAGCGAACCGGACAATCGTCCAGGCATGGTGAGCACCACGATGCGGACCCGCTTGTCAAAGGTCAGACCCTCGATTTCCGCCCCCACCCGCGTGCCGCGAAGAACTCCCGCCTCGTCGCGAACCTCCACGGAGGGATGGAAACTGCCGCCGGCGGCAAACCAGTATCCGCAGAAACCTGGGAACACAAGAACGAGAGCGAGTCCCGCTGTCACTTTGACGGCAAATAGAAGAAGCGATAAGAACCTGTCCACAAACAAAGCGAAAAAACGTCGCATTTATTTCTCTTTCGTTTCACAGAAACTTCTCACAAAGACGAGTGTAGGCCAGCGATCGCGGGCGAAGAAGTCGAATCCGCACTTCGGCGAAAGCTGGGGAGAATCGCCCGGGACGCAGACGCACAGACCTGCAATTGACCCTGTCAAACCGGACCAGAACTTAGAAAAGACGCTCTAAAGTGCGCAGAAGTTCAAACCGACAAAAGCTGCACAGCCTGCCCGTTTCGCCGTCACGCATCTCCGAGGATCTCGCCGTGGACGACGGCGAACCACCCGTCGTCGCTCGCGCCCCACTGCCGCCACCCCTCAGCCATCGCCTGGAGGTCAGCGGCCGTGGCCAGGTCCAGCTCGCAGGCTCTGGGGCCGAACGAGCTGAAGCAACGCTCCGCCCACGTCGCCGACCACCACGAGCGGTCGCGCTCGGCGGCGAAACACCAGCTCGAAGCTGAGGCCGTCACATGAGCCAATCCCGCTCGGCGCGCCCAAGAAAGAAGCCTGCTCCCGGCGTCGGGCTCGCCTCCGTTGGCCCGCGCGGTCGCCATGTACGCGGAAAGCCACAGGTCCATGCCTTCCGGCCGCGGGAACCAGCTCATGGCGGAGTACACGGCGTCGCGCACCGCAACCGTCCCTCCGGGGCGGACGACTCGGCGCATTTCCTTGAGCGCCGCCACGGGATCGTGCACGTGCTGAAGCACCTGGTGGGCGTGGACCACGTCGAACGCGCCGTCTTCGAAGGGCAGCGCGAACGCGTCGCCGACGGCCAACTCGACCCCGCCCAATAAGCCTCGGGCCGCCAGGGTCGCACGGGCGGCTTCAATCGCCGAGGGCGAGGAGTCAAGCGCAACGACCCGCCCGGGCGCCACAAGCTCGGCCAAATCGGCGGTGATGGAAGCCGGCCCGCATCCGACGTCGAGCAGATCCATGCCCGGATGCAAGCGAGGAAGGAGGTAAGCGGCCGAATCCAGGGCGCCGCGACGCGAGTGCCCTTCGAGCACAGCCGGGCTGTGCCCGTGGGTGTACCGATGCTCCGAGGCCTCGCTCGGGCGGCCTGAAGGGCCCCGGCCTGCTAAATAGTCCGACGGACCCCAGTCTGCCGGACGGCCCGACGAAGCTCGGCCTGCCGGACGATCCGAAGGAAGGCGATCCGAAGGGTCAGAAGCGCTGCGGGCGTTTCGGCAGCCCCCGCAACCGGGTGCGTCTGCCGGGGCGCCACCCTCAAGAGAATCTGCGTGCATGCCACAAGTATCTTCTCGGGAAGGCGTCGAATGCTCAGACGTCCAAAACTCGGACCAAGATGTTGCCCCAAAAAAAGCAAGTCATATATGTATAATCATATATTTGCATAATCTCATACATGCATGAAAGAATAGGGTTATGGAGCTCAAACACGCAATCCTTGGAATGCTCTCGATCACGCCGCTGAGCGGCTACGACCTCAACCGGGCATTCGTCGGCAGCGTCGCGCACTTCTGGCATGCAGACCAATCCCAGATCTACCGGACGCTCGACCGGCTCGCGGCCGACGGCGCAATCAAAACCAAGGTGATTCGCCAAAGCGGCAAACCCGATCGCAAAGTCCACTCCCTCACTCCGGCGGGGCGCGGCGAATTGCATCGTTGGCTGACGTCCCCCCTCGAAGAGGAGAAGATCAAAGAGCCGTTCATCGCGCGCGTCTTCTTCGCGGGCTCCCTCAGCCGCGCCGAGATCGAACGCATCCTCGACGAACGCGAGCGGCAGGCGAAAGAAAAACTTCAATCGCTCAAAGCCCTCGGGCGGCCCGTGGACGACTTGCCGTCGGCCCTCCGAGACGCAACGCTGCGCAAAGGAGTCCTCGACGCCGAAGCGGAGCTGACGTGGATTCAAGAGACCCGCGGCGTCCTAGAGCGCCACTCGCCGCAATCGCCGCCGGAGGATTCGACGCCTCCTTCGGATCCCGCAGAAGGCGCTTAGGACGACGGCGCCCCTCTGCCGCATGAGGGAACCTTCGCCGTCGGACCAAACCAAAAAGGCGCTCCGCCAAAGGAAGGAAAGATGAACATGTCAGAGAAAAACATGTCGGGCAAATCAGCGAATTCGGCAAACGCCATAAACGCGAAAGGCCTTGAGAACGGCAAGAAACCGATAAATCCCGAAATCCCCGGGAGCATGGACGGACTCGATTCCGCAACGATCCTGGAGACCTTCGACGCGGCGACAATTCTGGCGACGTATCCGCTGGAGCACGGCCCGCGCGAAGGCGAGACTATCGTCATGCTGCACGGCGGAAACATGGCGGGGTGGACATGGGACCTCCAGGTGCAGGCAATGCCCGAACGCCACATCCTCACCCCCGACTTCCCCGGATACGGAAGAAGGACGAACGAAGCCTGGCCGGGAATGGCCGGGGCCGCCGCTGACATTGCGGAGCTGATCCGCACGCACGCCATTGGCGGCAAGGCACACGTGGTCGGCCTTTCACTCGGAGGCTTTGTGTCCGTGGAACTGCTCAGGCACTATCCGCAGCTCGTGCGCTCGTGCACGATCAGCGGCTCCGCCGTTTCCGGCTACGCGCGGTGGGAGCGCGCTCTGATCCGCGGCCAGGCGCCGTTGTGGACCACGCGTTGGTACTGGGCGGCCCAAGCCCGCGCATTCGGAATCGCCAAGGAAGAGAAAGAACTGTTCGTTCTCACCACAAGCAGTCCGAGCCGCGAAACGAACATGCGTCTGGTCAGAGAAGCCGGCTTTGGGATCATACCCAAAAGACCCACGAAAACGTTCGCCTATGACGGGCCTTTCTTGGCGGTGTGCGCGGAACACGACTCGGCCTCGATACGCCGAGCCTTCGGCCCGCTGCGAGCGTGCTTTCCCCAGCTGCGCATGTGGACGGCCCCCGGAATGCACCACGCATGGAACGGGGAGAATCCGGAACTGTTCACTCAAATGGTCGCCACACACATAGACACGGGCGAATGGCCCGAGTCGAGCAGGCAACGGACCTGAAAGACGACGCCCACAAGGGTGAGAACCCGTGAACGGCAACGCTTGGCCCGTTCTCTAACCAGGCTCAAGGCAAGCCAACTTAAGAAAAGGCCGACTTTGAGACAAACCATGCCAGGCGAGCAAGTTTGACACAGGCCCGGCTGGCCCGGCCAGGCCCAAAACAGGCCGGGCCGGTCGGATTCAAAACAGGCCGGTCCGACGATAGGTGTGCGCACTCTAAAGGCCAATGACGCCGTCGGAATTGCCGCCCGCAAACGGTCAGCCGACGAGAATTCCACCGTCAAAAGCGTCTCTGGCCCGCAAGCAGGAAACGGTCGGCGCGTTCCGTCGCCCCAAGCCTCGTCTCTCGTTGTGGACACGGTGGCAATCAGACGCACACCCGGGAATAATTCTATTTATGATACAGAATAACAAACATGGCGCTTGGGTCCCAAAAGAGACTAAAACCATTGGAGAGGAGAAAAAGGGCGTTCAGCGTCCTCTTATCGCTCGA
>NZ_DBHHEV010000042.1:0-6289 GCF_057238965.1 Peptidiphaga sp. | reverse complement strand
TGGGAGGAATTTCCGCGGTTTTAGCGTTTATTGTTAACATTCTGATAGTTCCGACACTGATTATTACGCTTCCGATCGTCGCGATGTGGCCTTCCCATAAAGGGCACCATCCTACCGTAGAAGTTCGCGACGAGGCGGGCGTTCTTCAGGCCGATCCCTTGATCAAGGAGATCCGAAAACTGACTTTTCACAAGAAAATCCATGTTGCAGTCCTCACGGTGACAGGCACGGACATTGACAACCTCAACGACGAGGTGCTCAAGTACGCCCAAAACCACAGCGACACGGACGTCCCGTGGATCTCCAGCTCCAGCCCCGATTATTGGAACAACGGCCTGATGATCCTCGCCGTCGCCCCCGACGGGCGGGAAGTCGGCTGCTATTTCGGCGAGGACGTCAAAGTCCCCTTGGAATCTCAGGCGGACATACAAAATGCCGCAAAAGAACAGTATCGCAACGCCGATTGGCAGGGAGGCACGGTGTCCATGGCGAAGGAGGCCGCCGACGTCATCGGCGGCGCCAGCCCCGGAAACAGGACTCTTTCGCAAGTCGTTCGGGGAATATTCGTCGTTCTGGGCGTCACATGGCTCTGCTACGGCCTCTGGCGCGGATACGCCGCCCGGCGTCGAGCGCGCGAGGCCCTGGGGCATTACCTGCAGGTCACGCACGACTACGCCACAACTGAGCTCTATGCGAGCGCAATCCCCGAAGACGAACCCCACGGCGCCCAAGTGATGGAGCGCTACCGGTGGTTCCGCGACGAGTATGAGAAAACCGCGCGAGATTGGAAAGCGTTCGAAGGGGTGTGCGGCGCCAAATGGTTTGCTATGAAGACGCTGAAGCGGGCGAAGAGCCTGAAAGAACGGTTTGCCGCACTGGATTCCCTCGACAACGTCATCGCCAACACCGCCACGTTTCTCAGTATGTCGTCCGGCTGGGAGCAGGTTTGGGCCAATGAGCAAGGCCCCGTCTTGGAAGACTTGGGTTCGCTCGACGCGCTCTGCGCGAAGATCGACCACGCCGACGTGGCACTCACGACCGAGGAAACAAAGGGATGGGTCCGCACCCAGCATCAAAAGCTGAGCAAGCTCTCCTACGAGCTCGAGACTGGGCAGACCAAGCCGTCGGCGGCTCTGGACGAACTGGATCGGATCGCCGAACAGACCAAGGTCCGAGCCACGCGACTCGCGCGCCAAGCCATCGACGCAGACACTTCCAGCTATGCCGCCCAACGCCGCCAACGCTTCAACGATTCGCTGTCTTCCACCAGGAGGGCGAGCTATAGCGGCAGCTGGTTCTACGGCGGCAGGAGCGGGAGTTACAGGCCGCATTCGACCATTCGCCTCAACCCCAGCTCCCCGGCGCTCTTCGCCGTCGATTCGAGCGAAGGCTCGTTCGGCGAAAGCGGCTCCTCCAGCTCTTTCGACTCGATCTCCGACTTGGTGGTGGGCTACTCGTCCGCCTCGTCGTACGTCCCCACTTCCTCAGGCAGCAGCTCGTCCAGCGGAAGCAGCTTTTCAAGCGGCGGTTATTCCGGCAGCAGTTTCTCCGGCGCAGGCTCCTCTTCGAGCTTCTAATCCGTGTTTTGGCGCAAGAGCCTGCACCGTGGGCGGGTTCTTGCGCCAGTCACGCAGCGCATTGCTCCCAAAGATTCGCTCCCAAAAATCGCACTGGAAACGAGGGAGTCGAGGCGTTTGTCAGTCAGCCCGGCAGCCCCAGGAGGCGGCGCGTGTAGACCGCTTGGCCGGAGTGCTGGGCTGCGTCGTCGGCGATCGAGACCAGCCGTGCTGCGAGTGTCACGGGAGGGTCCCAGGAATCGTCGACGACTTTGGTGAAATCGCCCTCCTTCAAGCCTCGAAGGTAGTCGTTCGCCCAGGCGTAGGCGTCGTCGAGATAGGAGGCGAGCACCGATATGTCGCTCACTACAACTTTGGCCGCCAGTTCGGGGGTGTGGCGCCAATCCTCAGTGTCGTCGGGAAGGTCGAGGTCAAAACGCTCGTTGTGGCCTGCGGTGGTCCACACCGGTTGGACGCCGGCGAGAAACGCGATCTGGAAGTCAATCTCCCTGGCTGTGTGCCAGGCGAGCCAGCTCAACGAGTCCACGCGGGGAGCGGTTTTAGGAGCGGGCTGCGTATTGGCCTGTTCCACCGTGACGCCGGAGAGGGCGCGGTCGAAACGCTGCCGTGAACGCGACAAACTGTCAATGAGCAAATCTGAAAGGTTCATGGCTTCGACGCTACCATTGAGCCCACTGCCACAGGGTTCGATTCACTGCAGCAGGGTTCGATCGTCGGTTTTCAAGTACCTGTTGGCGCGTTTGACGGCTTCAACCCAGCTGCCGACCCGCTTGGTCACAAGCACAATGTTCGGCAACGGGACAGTCTGCTTTCGCACCCATGAAGAGTATCCTTCGATGCTGGGCTCTTCTCCCCGCGATCTCTCCTGCTTGATGTACAGCGCTATGAGCTTGAGGATTTCCTCCTTCGTCCACATTCCGACGTTGCGGCGTCCGCTGTAGCCGCCCGCCGCTTTGACCAGGCTGTTCCAAGACATGCCCGAGACGCTGACCAACGCATGCGAAGGCGTGTTTCCACGCTCTTCAGCCCATTCGCTGTAAATGACGTGGGTGATGTACGGCCCGCGGTCGGCAATGCATTGCTTGACCAGCTCAATCGCGAATCGCTTGCTTGCACCGCTTCCCCTGGCCTTGCGAACGAAGTTCTCCCACTTTCGAGGCGCCATGACGTCGCGCGCCCATTCCTCCTCGTCAGGGCGTATGCGCCCCGCAAGCAGACGATTGGCCGTTTCTGCAAGTTCGGCCCAGTGGAGGCCCAACCGCCCTTTCACGGTTATCAATGCCGGCATGCCGTCGATCTCTCGCGAATATCGAGCGTAGTCCCCGCCCGAATGGGTGCGGTCGTCCAGCGACATGTATTCCACGACGGCGGCCCAGCAGTCTTCGTCGCTGAAGGTCCTCCCTCCGACCCTCTGCGCAACTTTCCTTTCCTGCACGGGCGGCGAGTCCGTGGGCGGGCCTTTCTTCCGCGCTTCCGGCGACGCTTCAGACGGCTTCTCTTTGACTGCGTTCTGCCGATCGGTTTCGGGCACGACGTCGCCCTCAGAGTTCGCCGTGCGCAGGGCAAGGTCCCACAGCTCGTCGCGTTTTGCCTCTCTTGCGCTGAAATCGTCATTGGCCCGGCGGACGGCCAGAGACATCGCAATCGGGTCGCGGGCGACCGAGCCCCGCCCCTGCGCGTAGCTCGAAGTCTCGTCGCCTTCGCGCGACGGCTTCGTGCCTTTGCGCCGCGTTTCAGCGCCGACACGCGCCGTCCCTTTACCCGCCGTCGCATCGTTTTCGCGCGGCGTCTTATCGCTCTCGCGCGCCGCGTCTCCGTTGCCTTTGCCCTTCAGGCCCGAGTTTCCATCCCTTCCCACAGTTCCGTCTGTTTCGCCCGAAATCCCATTGCCCGGCCCTGCAGCCTCGGTTTGGCTGTCGTTTCCCTCGCCTAAATCGCCGTCGTCTTGGGTCATCTTCACAATTCGCCACGCCTCCTTCACTTTGCGAATCGTGACCAATGGGTAGAGACCGGACAAACGGTAACGAACAGCTTCGCGGGAAACGCCCTCTTTTCGGGCGACCTCGGCCATGCTGCTGCCGCGGGCAACGGCTTCCGCACTTTTCCACTTTTCCTCGGGAACGAATCCTTCGGAACACGCCCGCGAGATGGCGCGCACATACCCTTTGGCGTTGGCGAGAGAACTCGAGCTGTCTTTGCTGTACAAGAGAAGGAGCCCTAGGATAGCCAGACTGCTGGACAGATCCTCTTTGTAGTCGGGAAGGAACCGCAGGAGGTTCATGTTCCCTTGGCAGTAAAGCTTGAGCATGGTCTGCGCGCGGGAAATCGACTCGAGGCTCGCGAAGGGCTCCAGCTCTCGGATCATGTCGTTTGCCAAATTGACGTTCTGCTTCAGACCGAGCAGAACCTGCTCAATCCCGTTTCCCCGCATGAGGAGGCGCTCGCAGACGAGGAATTCTTCCCTGCCTAACGACAACGACTCGATCAACCTTGCCGCCACTTCCTTCAAGTGGCGATATGCGTCATCCGCAGTAGTCAGATCCATGCTGGCGAAATACCACTTTCATAGGCTTCCCGTTCACCTTAGCGTAGGCCGTGCGCGCACCGCCTCAGCGACGGGCTATTCTTTGATTGGGTATTTTCATTCTAGGATGCCCTTGCCCGTTTGACCAGAGCAAAACGTGGCCGAAAGCCCCGCAATGGCGCCGAGACAAGCCGAAATCCTTCACTCGACGCAGTTATTGCGCGAAGGCAACGCCACACGGGGAACGAAACCCATGCTTCCCGGCCGGGCGGCACTGGTTCGCCCGTCGCCGATAAACTCATCAGCCCTTCCTCATGGCGATAAACTCATCATCGGGAAGATTCCGCTCGACTCGCCTTTCAACCCCGGTTCCAACAACGTTCCCAGGGCACGGATCCGGTCAAAAGAGTCGCCTCCGCACTCCTAGAGCTGTCTCCTCCATAGCGGGGCTCGCGTCAGCTCGGGAGAAAAGGATCGGCGAGCTTCTCCACCGAGTCGAGGCCGTGGCAGTCTCCGGCATCTCGCTTTCCATACGCGCTTCCGAAGTACCCGAGCCCTGTCGCCTGTTGCCGACGTCGCCGGACCCAAAGCGGGACAGCCTTCAGGGCCGGAGAGCCCGCAGCGGAAAGGTCACTGAACCGTCCGGGAGGGTCATCGTGGGGCCGTCGGCGGTGACGACGGCCGTGAATTCGGCCGGGGGCGTTCGCTTCGTGTCAACGTCGTCGACGAAAGCCGCCAGCGAAGTCTGCGCCGCCGGAATCTGCCTCTGCCCAAGCTTGACTTCGAATGCGGCCCACCGTCCGTCGTCGAGCTCGACGACGATGTCCGCCTCCCTGCCGGACTTGTCTCGGAAATGGAAGACGCGCCCTCCGAGGGGTTCAGCGAAGACCCTCAGGTGCTGCACCGCCTGCGACTCGAACCACTGGCCCGCGGTCCCCAGATCTTCCATCAATCGCGCCGAAGAGGTCGCGGTCGCCGCAGCGGCGAGGGCCGGATCGACGAAGTGCAGCTTCGGGGACGTTCGCACCGCGTAACGAGACCTCAAGTGCGGAGCCCATGCCGGCTGTTCCTCGACAATGAACAGCCGTTTGAGAGCGTTCATATACGCAACAGCGGTTTCTGCGGACAACGACTGCCCTGAAACGTCCTTCGCAATGGTGGCGAATGAGGCCTCAGTCGACACGTGCCGGGCCAGAGACCGAATGAAGGCGCGCATCCGCAAGGGATCTCTCCGCGGCTCTCCGTCCAGGCGGCCGACGTCGATGTTGATGATGTCGTCGACGTAGTCTCGAAGGTGGCGCTGCGCTTGGCGAACCGTCAGATTGCGGTCTCCTGGCCAGCCCCCGTGCACCAGCGCGTCCAACGCCTCGCGCACGCTCGTACCCGAATCCAGCGTCGGCTTAGGGTCATGACCGTCGAACAGCCCGGCAAGCGAAACACTGCCGTCACCCAAGCCGCGCTCGAACAAGGTCATCGGACGCAGGCGGATCCGCGACAGCCGATGCGCGCCTGAATGACGGGCAGCGTCCTCCGCGGGAACCGCCGAGCCAGTGAGGATAAATTGCCCAGGGGCCCTGCGCGAGTCGATCTCACGACGCACAAGGTTCCACAGCGACGGTTCGACCTGCCATTCGTCGATGAGGCGCGGCGCCTCACCCGCCAGAACCAGGGATGGATCGACGTCCAAGGCGGCACGCAGCTGGGGCAACCCGGAGTCGAGCGCCACCTCCGAGGACGCATGCCGGCGTCCGGTCATCGTCTTGCCGCACGCCCGAACACCCTCGAGAAGAACACCGCCCGAATAGCCGAGAGACTCTTCAACCATCCGGTCTGCGACTCTTGGCAGATAGTTCTTTTGAGCCGCCATTATCCAGCCCTCCTCCCAAAAGGATTCAGCTCTAATCCGACATTTGGCGTCATTCTAACCGGCCATTTAGCGTCATTTTAGCCCGTTATCTGGCGTCATTCCAACCCGACATTTGGTGTCATTCTAACCGGCCGTTTGGAGCCGCTTCGCAGCGACGGCCGGGGACATTCCACGCAGCCGGGGCGCGCGCCTCCGGGCGGGGACATTTCTGTGCGGCCGGAGGCGTTCGACGCCGTCGGCCATGAGCCGGTCCTGCCCCGCCAAGGCGAAGTCGTAGTCGAGCCGGGATACGAGCTCGACGGCGGCGGGGTCCGTGAAGCG
>NZ_DBHHEV010000041.1:0-20640 GCF_057238965.1 Peptidiphaga sp. | reverse complement strand
GACCAGAAGATACGGGTAGGGCGCGAGCGTCCGGTTGGGGTCGTGGGACTGGACGGTTCCGGCTTTGACGGCCTCGTTGAAGTCGACGATGTTCTTGAAATGGTAAGCCGCCATGTCGTCGTAGCGGGCGTCCATCTCCTTGACCACCCATTCGAGGGCTTCGGCCGCTTTCTTCGGATTCGTGATGATCGGGGTGATCAGATGAGGGATGCCTGCGTAGATCGTGAGCTCGACGCGTTTGGGATCGACGAGGATCATGCGCACCTGGTCCGGCGTGGCGCGCATCATGACCGATGTGATCATCGAGTTGATGAAGGAGGATTTGCCGGCGCCCGTCGCGCCGGCGACAAGCAGGTGCGGCATCTTGGCGAGGTTCGCGACGACGAACTGGCCGCGGACGTTCTTGCCGACACCCACGGTCAGCGGATGGTCGGCCTTCTGGGCCACATGGGAGCGCAGAACGTCGCCAAGCAGAACCGTTTCGCGGTCGACGTTCGGAATCTCGATGCCGATGGCGGACTTACCCGGAATCGGCGAAAGGATTCTAACGTCTGCTGAGGCGACGGCATAGGCGATGTTGTTCGACAGCGCGGTGATGCGCTCGACCTTCACTCCCGGGCCGAGCTCGACTTCGTACTGGGTGACCGTGGGTCCGCGCGAGAAGCCGACGACCTGCGCGTCGATGCCGAAGTCGGTGAAAACCTGGGTCAGCTGGGCCACAACCTGCTCATTGGCCTCCGTGCGCTCCTTTCCGGGGGGCCCGGATTTGAGGTCGCCGAGCGACGGGAGCTGGTAGACGATGGAGGGGTCGAGCGTGAGCTGCTGGCCGGGAGTCGGTTCGAGCGAGATGTCTGGGGCGGGAAGGGAGGGCGGCTCCGTTCCGTCGATCGGTTTTTGCGGGCTCGCGACGACGGGCTTGATGACCTCCGTGGCGCCTGCCCCGCCCTTTGCTTTGGCCTTGCCGCGGCCTGCGGCGGGAAGAACCTCCGTCGCGTCGCCGCCGGGCAGAACCTCCGTGGGAGGAACCTGGCCGTCGTCGGCCTTCTTCTTCCGCGAGAAGAGCCTCGAGGGCTTGGGAGACTCTTCGACGGCCGCCGCCTGCTCGTAGGGCACCGACGCCGAGACGCCGCGATTGGCGGGGGCGTCCTCTTCGTCATCGGGCTCGGCCCTCAGGCGCTCCCTTATCATTCCGTAAAGCTCCCGGACGGTCGTGTTCGTCATGTACAAAACGGCGAAGACGATGAGCAGAAGAAGAAGCGGGACAGCCCCGTAAGGCGAGAGGAGCTTGCCGAGGGCGCCTCCGGCCGCCAGGCCGATGAGGCCGCCCGCGCCCTCAACGCCGGAGAAATCCTCGAAAGGATTGATCGGATCGACGGCGATGTGAGCCAGCCCGGCGACGCCGAACACGAGCATCCCCATGCCGATGGCGAATCGCCGGTTGGTCTCCCGCGTCGAGGCGCGGAAAAACTTGACGGCCGCGGCGATGAGAAGAACCGGGACGACGACGGACAGCACTCCGACGACGCCCGCGGTGAGATGGTGGATGAGCCCGCCGAGCGCGCCGGAGAGGCCGAACCACTCGCGCAGTGCCACGATCACGGCGATGCCGACGAGGAGGAAGGCGACGCCGTCGCGGCGCACGCCCGTCAGCCGGGGCGCGGCATTGTCCGCTTCGGCCTTCTGCTGCTTCTGCGGCTGCTTGGACGCGGAGGCCTTCTGAGGCTTCTTCTTCGCGGGATTGTTTGGAACTCTGGGACTCACAGTGGCAACACTAACCCTTCGCCGGATCGAACCTGAATTCTAACGCGTGAGCGCTGCGCCACAGCCGATTGCGCCCGGCCTGGGAGCGGCGGCGCGCCGGTACGCCCGCTCGCGCCCGTCGACCGCCCGGGCTTCCGCCTATGCGCGACCATCGGCTCACACCTCCACAACCGTCGGGATGATGATCGGGGCGCGCCGGAGCTTCCGCGAGATCCACCGGCCGATCACTCGGCGCATCGCCTGCTGCATCTGGTAGGTGTCGGCCCCGTTTTCCAAAGACTCCCGCAGCGCGTCTGCAACGTCGGGAAGTATCTCGTCGAAGACCGAATCGTCCTCGGCTACGGCGCGGGCCTGGATGTGGGGGCCCGTGACGATCTCTTTCTCCTTCGTCTCCACCGCGGCGAATATAGCGACGAAGCCCTCCTCGGCCAAGATCCTGCGGTCCTTGAGCTCCTCTTCGGTGATGTCGCCGATGGACGAGCCGTCAACGTAGATGTTGTGGCAGGGCACTTGGCCGACGACGCTCACTTCGGCGTCGTGCATGTCGATGACCGAGCCGTTCTCGGCGAGGATGACGTTCTGCGGGGGAACCCCGGTCTTGACGGCGATCCCTCCGTTGGCGACCTGGTGGCGCACCTCGCCGTGGATCGGCATGGCGTAGGCCGGTTCGAGGATGTTGTAGCAGTAGAGGAGCTCGCCGGCGGCGGCGTGGCCGGAGACGTGGACGCGGGCGTTGCCCTGATGGACCACCTTCGCCCCGAGCTTCATGAGGTTGTTGATGAGGCGGTAGACGGAGTTCTCGTTTCCGGGGATGAGCGAGGAGGCGAACAGGACGGTGTCGCCGGGTCCGGCGCCCACCTTCGGGTGCGACTTCGAGGCGATGCGCGAAAGCACGGCCATCGGCTCTCCCTGGGAGCCCGTGGACATGAAGACCCGCTCGCTTTCGGGAAGCGACGGCATGTCCGCGAGATCGACGAGCACCCCCTCCGGGATGTCAAGATACCCGAGCTCGGCGGCGATCCCCATGTTGCGGATCATCGAGCGCCCGACGAAGGCCACGCGGCGCCCGTGCGCGTGGGCCGCGTTGAGGACCTGCTGGACTCTGTGGACGTGCGAGGAGAAGGAGGCGACGATTATCTGGCCGGTCGCCCTGGCGAAGACGTCGTCGATGACGGGGCCGATTTCGGACTCCGAGGGCACGAAGCCCGGCACCTCGGCGTTGGTCGAGTCGCACATGAAGAGATCGACTCCCTCTTCCCCGGCGCGGGCGAAGGCGCGAAGGTCGGTGAGCCTGCCGTCCAAGGGCAGCTGGTCCATCTTGAAGTCGCCGGTTATGAGGATGTTGCCTTGATCGGTGCGGACGAATACCGCGAGAGCGTCGGGAATCGAATGGTTGACGGAGATGAACTCCATCTCGAAGGGGCCGATCTTCTCGACGTCTTCCTCGGCGACGACGCGCGAATTCGCCTTGATTCGATGTTCGGCGAGCTTCGCCTCGACGAAGGAGATCGTCAGGCGGCTTCCGACCAGCAGGATGTCGGGACGAAGTTTGAGCAGGTACGGCACCGCCCCGATGTGGTCCTCATGTCCGTGTGTGAGGACGATGGCCTCGATGTCTTCGACCCTGTCGCGCAGATAGTCGATGTCGGGCAGGATGAGGTCGACGCCCGGCTGGCGCTCTTCGGGAAAAAGGACGCCGCAGTCGACGACGACGATTTTGCCTCCGTATTCGAGGACGTTGCAATTGCGGCCGACCTCGCCAAGCCCTCCCAGGGGGACGATGCGAACGGTGTCGGCCGACAGATCCGGTGGGGTTCTAAGATCGCTCACACCTACATTGTCGCACGTATGGCCGGGGCGACAATCGACGATCCCCGGTGGAGAGCATTACAAAGCGGCCCGACGAAGCGGCCGAACCGCCCCGCCCGCACGAGGCCTACATGAGGCCTTCGGCTCGGAGCACGGCCGCGAGCTCGGCGATCTGCGACGTCGAAGCCCCCACCAGGGGAAGCCGAAGCGTCGCGCTGGGAAGGGCGCCCAGGAGTTTGAGGGCCTCCTTGGCCATGACGGCGCCTTGCCCGCTGCCCATGATCGCCTCGACGATCGGGCGCTGTTTCGCAGCCTCGGCGCGGGCCGCGGGAAGGTCGCCGGCGTCGATCTCGGTCACGAGCGCGCGCAGGCCGGAGCCGATCACGTGCCCGGCGACGGATATGACGCCCGAGGCCCCGTGGGCTAGCCAGGCGAAGTTGAGCGAGTCGTCGCCCGAGTAGTATTCCAACCCCGTGCGCTCCATTTTGATGAAGCCGGAGGCGACGTCGCCGGTGGCGTCCTTGACGCCGATGATGCGCGGGTGTTCGGCGAGGCGCAGAAGCGTCGCGGTGTCAAGCTTGACCCCCGTGCGGCCGGGGATGTCGTAGAGCATGACGGGAAGGTCGCTCGCCTCGGTGACGGCCAGAATGTGCTGGTACACGCCCTCCTGCGAAGGCCGGTTGTAGTACGGCGGAAGAACGAGCAGGGCCTCGGCCCCGTTGGCCTGCGCCCCCCTGGCGATTCTCACGGCGTGGGCCGTGTCGTTGGAGCCGGCGCCGGCCATGACCTTCGCGCCGCGCCCCTTGAGGGAGGCGACGACTTCTCGGGTGAGGTCGTCCTTCTCCGGCTGGTGCGTGGTGGGCGACTCCCCAGTCGTCCCCGACAGCAGGATGAGGTCGCAGCCGTCGTCGACCAGCTTGTTGGCCAAGGCGACGGCGGAATCGACGTCGAGGGAACCGTCTTCGAAGAAGGGCGTCACCATTGCGACGCCGACCGAACCGAATGTGCGCTTGGGTAGACTCGTCTCGCTCATGCCAACGAAGGTATCAGCTTCTTGCGGCGCCCATTCTGGACTTCCGTCATTCGACGTCGAAAATGTGGCGCGGCGGACAGGTCCGCTCAAATGCGTCACATACGTGAGCTACCACACTGTACCCTAAGTGCGAAATCGGAGGCCGGGAAGGCCTCCCCCACTCGAACATAGACGCACACATACTTCCTGAGCTATCATAATCCTTGCAAACCCACACAATAGAAGGAGTCTCAGTGACTTTGCACGTCGAGCCCGACCAGCTTTACGATGAGGCTTCCAAATCGGAGACGCTCGCTGATGAGGCTCCCAGTCTGCGAGTGCAGACAATCGCCGACGAGATCAATCGGGAGATCACCGGCGGGACGTCGGGTGCAGCGGCGTTGTCCGCAGCCGAATACCTAGACAAAGCCCTTCACGTTTCTGAGGAAGACCTCCACGAGTACGCCGGCAGCCTGAGGGATTCCGCCGTCCTCGTCCAAGAACAGGACCAGAGCGGCTGCCAAGACTTCTCGCAGCTCGAGTCCGCCGTCGCAGCGGAGATGGGGCACGACCCGACCGGCACCGTCATCACGCCCTCGCTGGACTCTGCGCCAACCGAACGGACGCAGGAGACCGGGCGGGCCGGGACGTACTACCGCACGCCGTACTCCGAAGGGGCAGGAAACGCTTTCGCCTCCGGCGCACGCGGACTCACCACCGGCTTCGGCTCCGCCGTCGACGCGGCCGGCGGCGGCATCAGAACCTTCGGATCCGGCATAGGATCCTTCATGACCGGCGCAGGGCAAGGAGTTTCCGGCGCCGGATCGGCGTTCGACGACGCCATGGGCGCCGCGGGGCAGGAAGCTCGAAATGCGGGCGTAGCGGCCAATCGCGGCCTCAACCAGGCGGGAAACGACATCGCCTCGTTCATGGACCAAAGCGGCAACGCCTTCCAGTCCGCAAATGAACAAACCGGCAACGCTATGCGACAAACCTCGCATGAAGCCGCAAACGGTTTGCGAAACCTTCCCTTCGGAGGGTTTGCGGGAGACGCCGTGGAAGGCGCAGGAAACCTCGCCGCATCCGGATACGACGCCGTCGGAAGCGCCGGAAACGCAGTCATGGACGCAGTGGGCCAGGGACTCGACCAAGCAATGGACGCGGGCGGCAACGCCGTGCAATTCGTGACGGACACAGCCTCGAACGCTTGGGAAGGCGTCGGCCACATGGCCCACGGCGCAGCAGACGCAACCGGGCAGGCCCTCGACGGAGCCGGCAAGGCCGTCGATGCCGCATCCAACGCGGTCGGAGACGCCGTAAGCACCGCCGGCAAGGGGATCAAGGGCGCGGCCGACGCGGTTGGCGAGGGCGCACGCAAGGTAGGCGAAGGCATCGGAGACTTCTTCGGCCGATAGGCCGGCTCCGCCCGCAGCCGCTCGACGGCGGCCGTCCGAAAAGCGCAGCGCGTCGGGCGGCCGCCGAGCCGAGATCTGTGCGGCCAACGCGCCTCTCGCGAACAGCCTCCGGCCGACGCGGCTCAAACCTCGCGCATCAAACACATTCAACATTCTCAAAGGCAGGAAACCATGCAGTGGAGCGATATCAAGGACTGGGAGGCTTCGACTCTTTCCGACGAGTACGACGCGCTTTCCAGCAAGGAGCGCAAAGCAGACGATTGGGGGCATGAGGTCATCTCGCTCAACGACAACGTGACCTGGGAAGGCGAAGCCCGCGACGCCGCCGAGAAGCGCCTCAAACAGATCGAGAAGGGCATCGCGACCTACGTCGTCGGCGTGCGTGCAATGAAGGACGCGACGTCGTCCATGCAAGACTCGATGAGAGAGGTCAACGGGATCGTCACGGACGCCACAACTCAGGCGAAGAACAACGGGTTCAGCATCGCCGACGACGGCACCGTGACCGACGACAATCCCATCTCCTGGACGGAAGTCACGGTCGACGGCGCCGTCTCATACGTCATCGGCGGAGGGATAGGCGCGCTGGCGGGCTCGGTGTTCGGCCCCGGGGGCGCCTTGGGGGGCCCCACGGTGAGTTCCGCCGTCCTGGCCGACATAGTCGCGACCCGCGAGACCTCGCTGAAGCAGTGCGCGGACAAGGTCAACGACGCCGTAGAGAAGGCTGTGTCCGCCGACCAGGCGTATGCCGACGCGCTCAACAAGATTGCCCTCGGCCAGGTCAAACCGGGCGACAAGAGCCTCAGCGAAATTCTGGACGGCCCGCTTCCCATGCCGACGAATCGGCAGGACTCCCAGGCGGTCGCGGCCTGGTGGGACTCGCTCACGCCGCAGCAGCAACAAGAGCTCATTGACAACGACTACGAGAAGCCGCCCTCGGAGAGGATAGGAAATATGGACGGCGTCGACGGATGGGCTCGGGACGCCGCCAATAGGAAGAGCTTGGACCACGATATCGAGTCTCTAGAGAAAAAGAAGAAGAGCAACACTGGTCTCACCGACGAAGAGCAGAAGAAATACGACGAGCTCACGGCGCTGAGGGACGCGGCGGCGCCAAGCGAGTACCAGCCCAAGAAGCAGCTGCTTCTCTACGACCCCGTCGAGCCCGGAGAGGATCAAGACCAGCTGCACGCCGCGGTTTCCGTGGGCGACGTCGACACGGCTGAGAATGTCGCCGTTCAGACGGGCGGCCTCGACACGTCCGTTGGAGGCAACGTAAAGGAGTACACGCACAACATGGAGAACATCGCCAACTCCGCCGGCGGCAACACGGCGATGGTGACGTACTTCGGATACGACACGCCGCACGTCAACAGCGGAGACCCGGATCAGAGGGACCTTTCCGTCACGAACACCGACCGCGCCGCCGCCGGCGGGCAGAATCTCGCCAATTTCCTCGAAGGCCTGCACGATTCTCGCCAGGGCGAGGGAGAGGCCGGGGATCCGAGGCTAACTGCCATCGGCCACTCGTATGGATCGACGACCACCGGCTACGCGCTGACCCAGGTCCGCGACGGGGTGGTCGACGCGGCGGTCTTCTACGGGTCGCCGGGCATCCCTGCAACGGACGTCTCCGAACTCAACGTGCCCTCCGACAGCGTCTACGCGATAAGGAACGAGGGGGACGTCATCAACGGGGTTCCGAACGGCGGCCTCGTCCCCAACCGACCCGGTTACCTCCCCGGGTTCAATATGACGGAAACCACCGATCCGATGAATATGGACGGAATACAGCATCTGCGGACGAACCAGTACGCTCCCGGGTGGAAGAACCCGGTCGGATCCCATACAAATTACTTCGACAACAACGATTACAACGGCAAGTATGAGGAAATCCAAGGCGCCCACCCCGATTGGACGAGGGAGCAGGTCATGGAGGAGCTAAGGTCTCAGATGACCGACGTTCCCAACAGCCAGCAGGATGTGGCGGCAGTCGTCAACGGGACGTACAGCGGCTGAGAACCTGCGACTCACAGGCCCATGGGGCCCATGGGCTCCGGGACTTCAAACCCCTTGGAAACCCCAGAGCCCACAACCTCGTCAAAGACGGGGCCTCACAGCCCCATGATCGAGTCGAGGCCCCAGGTCAGGCCGCCTCGGCCCCGCACGGAGCGGACCGCCAGGAGCACGCCCGGCATGAAGCTCGACCGGTCGAACGAATCCTGCCGGATGACGAGCTGCTCGCCCGGATTGCCGAGCATCACCTGCTCGTGGGCGTTGAGCCCGCGCAGCCTCACGGCGTGGACGTTGACGCCGTCGATCCGCGCTCCCCTGGCGCCGTCGGGATCGGTCTGCGTGGCGTCCGGGCCCGCGGGGACTCCGGCCCCGGCGCGCGCCTTGGCGATCCGCGAGGCGGTGGATATCGCCGTGCCGGACGGGGCGTCCACCTTGTTCGGATGGTGCATTTCGAGCACCTCGACCGATTCGAAGTAGGGCGCGGCCTTCTCCGCAAAGCTCATGACCAGCACGGCCGAAAGCGCGTAGTTCGGGGCGATGACGGCACTGCGGCCGAGCCTTTCGGCGGCCTCGCGCACCCTGCCCAAAGATTCCTCGGTCCACCCGGTGGTTCCGACGACGGCGTCGGCCCCAGCCTCCAAAATGGCCAGGGTGTTTGCCTCGGAGGCCGAGGGAACGGAGAATTCGACGGCGACGTCGGCCCCTCCGAGGCTCTCCGACGAGATCGGGTCCCCGGCGTCGAGCCTGGCGGTCAGCTCCATGTCCTCGGCGGCCTCGACCGCCTCGCACACGGTCGCGCCCATGCGCCCGGCGGCGCCCACTACTGCAACTTTGATAGTCATGGCCTCAAGCCTAATCCGTCGCAGCTTCCTTCGCCGACCGGCTCGTCGAGGAAAGCGGACGAATGCGCACGTCCCGGCCGTGGGGAGCCATAACCTCCGACAACCTTGACTTCCACCGCACGCAAATCGCACTATAAGAATTCGAAAGGAGGATGCCGATGATTCCACTTTTCTTTTGACAAGGGTAGCCATACACAGAGTATCTCAGTGTCTTATGCGACATAGAAACGCTTGAAGGCATAGGAAATAAAACAATCAGAATATCGATGCAGTATTTAGGAATAAAATGGCAGACACTTTAGTGATCGATCTCGACAGCCTCTTCTGCGCCAAGGACAATGCGGACAAGGCCAGAGGGCAAGTCGACCAAATCAAGGGCTCGGTCCCTTTGGCAACCGTTGCCACGGCCATGCCTTCGGGAAGCGCGGGAGGAGCGGCTGCGTCGGCGGGTTCGCACATCGACGGGCTCGCAAAGAGAATCGCAGACTCGCTCGACACCTTCTCCACGGCTCTCCAGGATGCGACGAACCAATACAATTCCACGGATCAACACACCGCGGTGGATTTCAGTCAGTTCTCAACAAAGATATCGGGAAGGGTCGAGTGATGGTCGATTGGCAAAATGTCACAGCCTGGGATCCCTCCATCTTGGACACCGTCGTGGACAACCTCGTCACCGAACGAAAAAAATGCTACACCGCAAGCGAGTCGATTCAAGACATCGACAAAGACGTCACGTGGACAGGCGAAGGGGCGACGGCGGCCGCCTCGGCCCTCGGGAAGCTCGAGGACAAAACCGCGGAGCTGCTGGCGGATTTCGGAAAGCTGATCGGCGTGACCGAACAGGCCGTCGAAGGCGTGAAAGAAGTGAGAACGACCGTGCTGGAGGCCATTTCCCTGGCCAACGAATACAACTTCACCATCGCCTCAGACGGTTCGAAGGTCGAAGCGGCCGAGGACGATCCGACCGTTCAGGGCAAGCTCTCGGAGTGCTCAGGGCTCATTTCCAAGGCTCTGCGCAAAGCCGAGGAGACAGACGCCGCCTATGCGGCGGCGCTTGCCGAGGTCACCCAAGACCAGGTTCCCGTGACCGAAAGCCTCGGAGACGTCACTCCCGGGCTTCCAGACGGCCCGCCCGACGGCGCCACGCCCGAACAGGTCTCCGACTGGTGGAGCAGATTGGCTAAAAGCGAACGTCAAAGGTACGTCGATCGTTTCACCAAACCCGAGGCGCTGAACGACGAAAGCATCCGCGAGCAGGCGCGGAAATTCGGCAATCTCGACGGGATCGAAGGCTGGGCTCGCGACAAAGTCAACCGCTCGCTCCTCGAGTGGGACATAGAGGATACGAAGCGCCAAAGAGACGGAGTGCCGGGAAACAACGGCCCAGGAGAGGAGTACACCGCTGAAGGCCAAGCAAGAAACCACGAACGGGCACGCTTGCGCGAGCGCCTGGAGGAGCTGGAGAAGCTGCGCGGCCAGTTGGGCGCTGAAGAGGGCAAACCTCCCAAACAGCTGCTCCTCTACGATCCGGCGACGGGCGAGAAAGGCCACGAAAATCTCCACGCGGCGGTCTCCTACGGCGACGTCGACAAGGCCAAGCACGTTTCGACGATCGTGCCCGGCATGACCACAACGGTGGACTCCCTCGTTGAACCCGCCGTTCGTGACATGGGCAATCTCCACCGGGTCGCCAGCGAAAAGGCGGGCGGCGATCCCGTGGCCGTTGTGACCTGGATGGGGTACGACGCTCCGGCCAGCCCTCCAGGCGACTGGGGTGTGTTTGGGCCGGAAAAGGCCCAAATGGGAGGCGACCGGCTAGTCGGTTTCGTCGAGGGCATCGACGCCTCGCACAAGAGCGAGGGGAACGACCTCCACCAGTCCGTTCTGGGGCACTCCTACGGTTCGACGACGTCGAGCCACGCCATGACCAAGGTAAAACCCGGAGTCGTCGACGATTTCGCGATGTACGGATCTCCCGGCGCCCAGGGCAGCGGCGAAACCTACAACGTGCCGGAAGGCCACACCTACGCCATGCGCTACCGAACCGATTTTGTAAAGGACCTTAGGAACGACACGGAGTTCTTCGAGGGTTTGGGAGAAGATCCGATGAAGGACCCGAACATCAAACATCTCGATTCCGGCTACTCTCCGACGGAAGACAAATCATTGGGCATTTTCGGGATGAAGTTCCCACTGGACTTCGGAGCCGGGACGCACACCGAGTACATGAACGACGGCACGCAGTCGCAGGACCAGCTCGCCAACGTCATCGTCGGAAAGGCGGGGTGATGCGGCAGCTCAAAGACGGAGAACCCGGCTGAGAGGCGAAAATGAAGCCTGCGTCCGCGCACTCTCTGCTCTCGCGTCACTGGGAGGGGCCGACGGTCACGCGAGAGCGCTGCGCGCGGGCGAGCTCGGCGGCGACGGCTGCGACGTCGTCGGCGGAGACCTCACGCGAACGGCGCAGCGCCTCCCTCCGGGAAATGAGGGATCCGCGCACGATTTCGGCTTGGCCGAGCTGGTTCATCCGCGAGCCGACCGACTCTGAGCTGAAGGCGTGGTCCGCGCGGGCGCGCCTGTAGGCGGTTTCCAGCTCCATCTTCGTGACGGATTCGCCGGCGATCGCCTCCAGGCACCCCTCCATGATCTCCGCGACGTCTTTCGCCGTCTCCGGAGAGCACCCCGCGTACAGGCCGAAAAGGCCGCCCTCGTGGTACAGGCCGGGAAAAGAGTAGGTCGAGTAGGCGAGGCCGCGCTTTTCGCGCACCTCCTGAAAGAGACGGGAGGAGGTGCCGCCTCCCAGAATCGTCGACAGCGTGTACAGGGCGTATCGGCGTTCGTCTTCATCGGTCATCGCGGGCATGCCGACGACGACGGCGCTCTGCTCGACGGGGCGCTCGATCGAGAGGTCCCTGCCCTCCGGATAATCGATGGGCGCGCGTCGCCGACGCTCAGCCGGCGCGGCTCCTTCGCGAAGGTCCCATCCTGCACCGCGCAGCGACGCCTCAACCATCGCGCACAGCGCCTCGTGGTCCGCCTTCCCGGCGGCAGTGACCACCAGCTCCTCGGGCCGGTAGTTCTGCCTGTAGTGGCTCGTGAGATTCGCGTGATCAAGCCCGAGGACGCTCTCGGAGGTTCCGCCGATCGGCCGGCCCAGCGGATGCCCGCCCATGACGAGGGAGGCGATTTGCTCATGGGCGACCTCGGAGGCGTCGTCGGCGTACATCGCGAGTTCCTCAAGGATGACGCCCCGCTCCATCTCCATGTCGGCTTCCGCAAGAGCCGAGGAGGCAACCATGTCCGCGAGCAGCTCGACGGCGTCCGCGAGGTCCTCCTCCACGACGTGCCCGTAATAATAGGTCAGCTGCTTGCCCGTGCCGGCGTTGAAATTGCCGCCGAGGAAGTCGATGCGGTCGGCGAGCTCCTTCGCGCTGCGCGAAGCCGTGCCTTTGAAAAGAAGATGCTCGAGGAAGTGCGTGGAGCCGAGCGTCCCCTCGTTTTCATCGGCGGACCCCGCCCCGACCCAGAAGCCGACGGAGACGGTGTGCACGTTCTCAACGCGTTCGGTCAGCACCCGGACCCCTCCCGGAAGCACCGAACGGCGGATGAGGGCGCCGTCGTCCGTCAGGGCGATGTCATGCGGACCGGGGCAAATGGGAAGGTCGACGGTGGAAAACTCAGTCACCCGTCAAGGTTAACCGACCCTGCCGCCGATGCGAAGCCGAGCGCACCCGCTTATACGAAGCCAAGCATACGCGCCTACGCCAAGCCGAGCGCACGCGCCTATACGAAGCCGAGCATACGCGCCTACGCCAAGCCAAGCACACGCGCCTATACGAAGCCGAGCATACGCGCCTACGCCAAGCCAAGCGCACGCGCCTACGCCAAGCCGAGCGCAGGCAATCGGCCCAAACCGGATTTCGGCCCGCCCGCGAAGGCCAGGATCTTAGATCGTCCGGCGTGCTGAATCGGCCGAGGACCCGGGTTCCGGATCGCCCGGCGTCAAAAATGGGCCGACGGCGCAGCCCGAAACGCAAAAGGGCGGCCCCTGTGGGGCCGCCCTTTTGCGTCTGTTGCGGCTCGAATTGTCGTCACCCAAGCTGTTGCCGCTTGAACGGCCGCCTCGTCACTCGGTCGAACCGGAGCCCTCGCTGGAGCGGCGGCGCTGGCGCGGCGCCCGGCGCGATCCGCGCTCGCGGCGGGCGGGACGCTCCGTCTCCTCCTGCTCGGCCGGGGCCTCGGGCTCCTCCTCGACGACGGCGTGGAGCGAAACCTTTCCGCGAGGATCGATTTCGGCGATCTCAACCTCGACTTTGTCGCCGACGTTGAGGACGTCCTCGACGTTCTCAACGCGTTTGCCGCCGACGATTCGGCGAATCTGCGAAATGTGGAGAAGGCCGTCGCGCCCGGGGGCGAGGGAGACGAAAGCGCCGAAGGTCGTCGTCTTGACGACTGTGCCGACGAATCGCTCGCCGACTTCAGGCATCTGCGGGTTGGCGATCGCGTTGACCGCTTGACGGGCCGCCTCGGCGGACGGGCCGTCGGTTGCGCCGATGAAGACGGTGCCGTCGTCCTCGATCGAAATCTCCGCGCCGGTGTCTTCCTGAATCTGGTTGATCATCTTGCCCTTGGGGCCGATGACCTCGCCGATCTTGTCGACCGGGATCTTGACGGTGATGATGCGCGGAGCGGTGGCTGCCATCTCGTCGGGCCCGTCGATCGCCTCGGTGATGAGGTCGAGGATCGCGAAACGGGCGTCGCGGGCCTGGCCGAGGGCGGCGTCGAGAACCGCTGCGGGAATGCCGTCGAGCTTCGTGTCCAGCTGGAGGGCCGTGACGTACTCGCGGGTTCCGGCGACCTTGAAGTCCATGTCGCCCAGCGCGTCCTCGGCGCCGAGAATGTCGGTGAGAGTGCAGTACTTCGTCTCGCCGTCAATCGTGGCGGAGACGAGGCCCATGGCGATTCCGGCGACGGGCGCCTTAAGCGGGACGCCCGCGTTGTAAAGGGAGAGGGTCGAAGCGCACACCGAGCCCATCGACGACGAGCCGTTGGACCCCATCGTCTCGGAAACCTGGCGAATCGCGTACGGGAATTCCTCGCGGCCGGGAAGCTGGGATTCGAGGGCGATCTCGGCGAGGTGTCCGTGGCCGATCTCGCGGCGCTTGGGCGAGCCGACGCGGCCCGTCTCCCCCGTCGAATACGGCGGAAAGTTGTAATGGTGGATGTAGCGCCGCGACGTCGCCGGGGAAAGGTTGTCGAGCTGCTGCTCCATCTTCAGCATGTTGAGGGTGGTCACCCCGAGGATCTGGGTCTCGCCGCGCTGGAACAGCGCCGAGCCGTGGACGCGGGGAAGGACGCCGGCCTCGGCCGTGATCGTGCGGATCTCCACGGGCGTGCGCCCGTCCATGCGAACGCCCTCCGTGAGCACGTGATGGCGCATGGTCTTCTTGAACGCGGCGTTGACGGCGGCCGCAATCGCCGCTTCCTCCTCCGGGAACGTCTCCGCGAGCTCTTCGACGACGGCCTCCGTCAGCTCGTTGAGGGCCTCGTCGCGCTCGGCCTTCGCCACGATGCCGAGGATCGGCGCGAAGCGTCCGGCGATTTTCTCTTCGACGGCCTCATACTGCTCGTCCGTGTAATCCGGGAAGAACGGGAAATCTCCGACGGGCTTTCCGCACTCTTCCACGAGCTTGGACTGCGCCTCGCACAGCGTGCGGATGACGGGTTTGGCCGCTTCCATGCCCGCGGCCACTTCGGCTTCGGTCGGCTTGGCGCCGCCGGCCTTGATGACGGCGTCCGCGTGTTCGGGGGCCTGGGCCTCGACCATCATGATGGCGACGTCGTCGCCCACGACGCGGCCGGCGATCGCCATGGAGAACGTCGCCCGCTTGAGCTCGCTCCACCTGGGAAAGGCAACCCACTGCCCGTCGATTAGGGCCATGCGGGTTCCGCCGATCGGACCCGAGAAGGGAAGCCCGGCGAGGGAAGTCGCCATGGACGCGGCGTTGACGGCGAGGACGTCGTAGGCCTCGTCCGGGTTGATCGTCATGACCGTGGCGACCACCTGGACCTCGTTGCGCATGCCCTTCTTGAAGGCAGGGCGCAGCGGCCGATCGATGAGCCGGGCGGCGAGGATGGCCTCGGTTCCCGGGCGCCCTTCCCGGCGGAAGAACGAGCCGGGAATGCGCCCGGCGGCGTAGGAGCGCTCTTCGACGTCGACCGTGAGCGGGAAGAAGTCGAAATGCTCTTTCGGGGCTTTCGAGGCCGTGGTCGCGGCGAAGACCGTGGTGTCGTCGTCGAGGTAAGCGAGCGCCGATCCGTTGGCCTGGCGGGCAAGAAGGCCCGTTTCAAAACGAATGGTGCGGGTTCCGAACGAGCCGTTGTCGATGACGGCGTTCGAAGAGTGGACGTCGGGTCCCTCCATGGAATGTCTCCTTATTTGCTGTTTCTCTCCCCGACACGGCCATCAGTGACAACTCACGGAAATTTCCGGAAGCTCCCACCGAAGACCGGGCACTGGGGATCGTCTATCAACGAAATGCGGCCCGGACTGTTTCATCCGGGCCGCCCCATGTCACCGGCGAAGGCCGAGACGAGCGATCAGTGAGCGGTAACGCTCGATGTCTTCTTCGGCAAGGTATGCCAGAAGCCGCTTGCGCTGGCCGATGAGAAGCATGAGGCCTCGCCGCGAATGGTGATCGTGCTTGTGGGTGCGAAAATGCTCGGTCAATTCCTTGATGCGGGCCGAGAGCAAAGCAACCTGAACTTCCGGGGAACCGGTGTCGCCCTCATGGGTCGCGTACTCGGCGATGATCTGCTTCTTCTGTTCCGGCTTGAGGGCCATGATTCTCCTTTTCGTTCCGTTGCACGGAGCTCCGGGGCATGTTCTCCCGAGCTATGACGCTTCCGTGGCCGATCTGACGGCCTTTTAAGTTTACCAGCAAGCACAAACGACGGTTGACATTCCCGTGTGAGCTTGCATACCGGACTTCCGCGGGCTTGCATGCCGGGAGCGGCCAGGCGGCGTCGCGAGCGTCGTCGGCCAGGCGGCGCCCTCGGGAACCTCTCGGGTCACGCGGCGGTGACCGAAGCCGGATCGACCCTTCCCGCCGTCGGAACGCCCAGAATCTCGGCCGTGTTGCGCAGGTCCTCGTCCATCTGGCCGAGAAGCCCCTCGAGGGAGTCGAAGGAAAGCATGGGCCTGAGGTATTCGACGAAGTCCACGGCTATCGACTCTCCGTAGAGGTTGAGGTCAGACCTGCCGAGGACGTGGACCTCGACCGTCCGCTCGGTCCCCTCGAAGTGCGGATTCGTCCCCACCGATATCGCCGCGGGAAGGTACTCCGCGGCGCGGGCGCCCTCGACTGAGCGCACGAGCCATCCCGCGTACACGCCGTCCGCGGGGACTTCGCCGAGGTCGTCGCCCGCGAGATTGGCCGTGGGAAAGCCGATGGCGCGCCCGCGTTGGAATCCGTGGACGACCTCGCCGCGGATTCGGTGGCGGCGCCCGAGGACTCGGGCGGCCCCCGCCACGTCGCCCGCGGCGAGGAGCTCGCACACCCAAGTCGAGGACCACCTGCGTCCCTCGGGCGCGGCGAGATCGGACACGAGAGTCACCTCGACGCCTTTTTCCCTTCCCAGGGCGGCGAGCACGGCGCCGTCGCCTTCGTTGCGGAACCCGAACCTGACGTCCTCGCCGACGACCACGACGCGCGCCCGCAGCTCGCCCACAAGCTGCTTTTCGAAAAATTCGCGGGGCGTCGCCCGGGCATAGTCGAGGGTGTATCTCTGGACGTAGACGGCGTCGATCCCGGCCGCCGCGAGACGATCGATTCTGTCGCCCAGAGTCGAGACGAGATGGACGTTCTGGGTCGAATGGACGGAGGCGGGATGAGGATCGACAGTGAGCGCCACGGAGACGAGGCCGCGTTCCTTCGCCTGCCGAACCGTCTCCCGCAGCACCGCGCGGTGGCCTTTGTGCACGCCGTCGAAGACCCCTATCGTCACCGCCGTGCCGACAAGGCCGCTCGGAATGTCCTCAGGTTTGCGCCATACGTCGATGCTCACGCCGGCAACCCGCGAAGGCCGAGGTCGCGCCGCCCCTCGGAAAGATCGACGATCCGCTCGTCGACGACGGGCTTTTCGCCCGAGCCTCCGCCGCAGCCGCAGGCTCCGTCTCCTCCGCAGCCGCATCCTCCGTGCCCGCCGCAGCCGCATTCGGACGTCGGTTCAACAGGGGCCGGGGGCTCCGCAGTGTGCCCGCGGACTATCGCGGCGGCGGCGACGGCGGCATCGACCGCGCTGCCCCCGCATCCGCAATGAGAGTGGTTAGCGTTAGTCATGAGATATAGGTTAATGCTCAGCGCCGACCCCGAGCACATCGACGCGGGCGCCGAGCATGCCGATGCCCGCACAGGGCCGAAAAATCGCTTTCCGCTCTGGACAACGTCGACGATCATGAGAAACCGTCGGGGCAGCGAAAGATTGACGCCGGCCCGTCTGCACAACGGCGACGAGCCGACGCCCGCAGGGGCAGAAAAGTCACTCTTCCGAAGCGGGAGTCAAGAGCAGGTCGGGTTTGACCCTGCCGCCTCTGCGGCTGACGAGGGCAACAGGCGTTCCGCCGCTCCACGCCACCGCGACGGCGGATCCCGAGCCGCGTCCGTCGGACCCAGAACCCGGCGCGTCGCGGCCCGCAGCACTCGGAGCGAGGGCGTCGGAGGCCGCGGCTTTCACGCCGAGGAAGTCGAAGGGCGAATCTGCAGAGACGAAACGCCCCATGCGCAGGTCGCGCGCCGCCTCCTCTGACACCTCCAGAGCAGGAAACATTGCGTGGCACAGGTCCGCCAAGGTGTGGACGGGCATCTGCCCGTCGGCCTCGACCGCGTCGGCGCATTCACGCACGCTCGCGGCCTCGCCGACATCCCAGGGGCCGACTCGCGTGCGCCTGAGGGACGTCAGGTGCGCCCCGAATCCGAGCTCCTCCCCCAGATCGCGCGCCAGCGCTCGCACGTAGGTTCCCGCGCCGCACACAACGCGCACGTCCACATCGAAGACGGGCGCCCCGCAGGCCTCGGCAAACCGAGGGCCGCCGACTGCTTCGAAGACATCGACGCGAATCGGCCGGGCGTCGAGGACTACCTCGCGCCCCTCGCGAACCAGATCGTAGGCTCTGCGGCCCTCGACTTTCAGAGCGCTCACCGAACTTGGAACCTGAAGGACGTCGCCGGTCAGGTTCGCCATGGCGCGGGCGAGCTCCGCGGCGTCCGCTTCCCGCGCGCCCCTCGCCCGCACGATTTCACCCTGCGCGTCCTCGGTGGACGTTTCAATCCCGAAACGAATCGTCGCCTCGTACTCTTTGGCGGTTCCCGTGACGTACCGCAACAGCTTCGTGGCGCGCCCTAGGCCGATGCAGAGAACGCCCGTGGCCATCGGGTCGAGGGTTCCGGCGTGCCCGACCTTCTTCGTTCCCGCCAGCCGCCGGACGGCGCCGACGACGTCGTGGCTGGTGACGCCGGGATCCTTGTCGATGACGGCAAGGCCGTCGCCCGGGAAGCTCCCGCGGGGAAGGTCGCCCCACGGCATGGCTCGCCGCGGGCCGCTCCGAGGCTCAGGCCTCATCCACGCCCTCGGCTTGGTCGTCCTCGGAGGGGTCAAAGGAGGCCTCAAAGGCTTTGCCACTCAGCGCATCGCCGTCTATGGCCTCATCGGCGTCGGCCGAGGCTTCGTCGGCGACCTCGCTTTCCTCGACGTCGCGGGGCTTCTTGTACGGATCGGCGTCCCCGGCGGGCGCAGCGCCTTCCGCCGACTTGGCGATCTCGGCGTCCCTGTGCCGGGCTGCCGCAAGCGCGTCCTCGAGGGAGCGGGCCGTCTCCGGCAGGGCGTCGGCCGTGAACTCGATCGTCGGCGTCAGGCGCAGGCCCAACTGCCTTCCGACGTGCGAGCGAATGTTGCCCTTGGCACGGTTGAGGGCCCGGCCTGCGTCCCTGAGCTTCCTCTCATCGCCATAGGCGGTGTAGAAGACCGTGGCGTGCTGGAGGTCGCCGGTGACGCGGACGTCCGTGACGGTCACGAGCTCCAGGCGGGGATCCTTCAATCGGTTTGTCACCAAAGACGCGACTATCTCGTGAATGCGCTCGGCGACTCTGTTGGCGCGTGGATTGGGCATCTGGCACTCCTTTTCGGCGGATGGGCTTAGACCGACCGGCGGGGCTTCGACGACGGACTGAGCTTCGACAACAAGCAGGCCTTCGAGGGCGGACGGGCCTGAGACCGCGGCGGCGGACCTACCGGCCCGCCGCCGTCGATCGCGTCAATCGCGCGGCTTTTCCTGCATCTCGAAGGTTTCGATGAAGTCGCCCTCGCGAATGTCGCGATACCCGAGAGTGATGCCGCACTCGTATCCTTCGCGGACCTCGGTGACGGCGTCCTTCTCCCGGCGCAGCGAGACGATCTCCAGATCGGGGGCGACAACGACGCCGTCGCGGACCAAGCGGGCCTTCGCGCCGCGTCGAATCGTGCCCGAGCGCACGATCGAACCCGCGATGTTTCCGAACTTGCCGGAGCGGAACACCTGGCGGATTTCGGCCGCGGCCAGCTGAACCTCCTCAAAGATCGGCTTGAGCATGCCCTTGAGGGCGGCTTCGACGTCTTCGATGGCCGAGTAGATGACCGAGTAGAACTTCATGTCCCCGCCCTCGCGGTCGGCGAGCTCCTGGACGCGTTCGGCCGGGCGAACGTTGAATCCGATGATGATCGCGTTGTCGACGGTGGCGAGGTTGACGTCGTTCTGGGTGATGGCGCCGACGCCGCGGTGGATGATCTGCAGCGCGACCTCGTCGCCGACCTCCAGCTCGAGGAGCGAGCTTTCGAGGGCTTCGACGGAGCCGGACGCGTCTCCCTTGATGATGAGGTTGAGCGTCTGCACCGTCCCCTGCTTGAGGGCGTCGTTGAGGTTCTCCAGCGAGATCCGCTTGCGGCGCTTGGCAAGCGTTGCCGCGCGCTGGGCCGCTTCGCGCTTGTCCGCGATCTGGCGGGCAGTGCGGTCGTCGGGCGCGACGAGGAAGGAGTCGCCCGCGGCGGGAACTGTGGACATTCCCAAGATCTGCACGGGGCGCGAAGGCTCGGCCTCTTCGACCGCGCTTCCGTCGTCGTCGAACATCGCCCTGACTCGGCCGTGGGCCGTCCCGACGACGAGGGAGTCGCCGATGCGGAGCGTGCCCGTCTGGACGAGCGCCGTGACGACGGCGCCCCGGCCCTGGTCGAGCTTTGCCTCGATCGCGACGCCGCGGGCGTCCCGGTTCGGGTTGGCGCGCAGATCGAGGTCGGCGTCGGCCGTGTAGAGGATGGCCTCGAGCAGATCGTCGATGCCGGTGCGCAGCTTCGCGGAGATGTCGACGAACATCGTGTCGCCGCCGTACTCTTCCGTGACGATCCCGTACTCGGTCAGCTGGCCGCGGATCTTCTCCGGATTGGCGCCGTCCACGTCGATCTTGTTGACCGCGACGATGATCTTGACGCCCGCCGCCTGCGCATGGTTGACGGCCTCGATCGTTTGGGGCATGACGCCGTCGTCCGCTGCTACGACGAGCACGGCGATGTCGGTGACGTCGGCCCCTCGCGCACGCATCTGGGTGAAGGCCTCGTGGCCGGGCGTGTCGATGAAGGTGATCGCCCTGTCCTGACCCTCGTACTCGAGATGCACCTGGTAGGCGCCGATGTGCTGGGTGATGCCGCCGTGCTCGGTGTCGATGACGTGAGTCGCGCGGATCGCGTCCAGGAG
>NZ_DBHHEV010000040.1:15367-20699 GCF_057238965.1 Peptidiphaga sp. | reverse complement strand
CCCGCGGGCAGCGGGTTGTGAGCAAGCGCCGCCCGGAGGTTGTCGAGCCGACCGGCCCTTTTGACCGCGCTCATCCCCTCTGGCCCGGCGACGGCGACGCCGGCGCTGTCGTACCCCCGGTACTCCAAGCGGGCGAGGCCCTCGAGAACGACGTCCAGCGGGCGGGAGCCCGCGGGACCATGACCGACGTATCCAACGATTCCGCACATGGCAGTAATCTAACCACACTCGGGCCCGGGTTTTAAGCCTGGTGCGCTACGTTTTTCCAAAGACGAATATTCGCCGCCGCCTGGGCCGTTCAGCCTCCTCCCTTGCCGCCCGGCCCCCTCGTGCCGCCTGACCCTCTCGTGCCGGCCGCCCCGTTCGCTTGCAGCCCGCCGGGACATCGCCGACGGCATTTCCAAACCGGCTCGGCCCAACCAAGCACCTCCGCGCAAGGCTCCCATTCGGTATGTTTCGCTTCGGGCCTCGGAACGTACGACGTGTGCGCAGAGGCAGCGAAAACGCCGTTACAATTGAATCCATGATCGCCCCTGTGCACATCGGGCCGAGCGCCACACCGCCCGCCTCCCACGTGATCGACTTCTCCTATGAAGAGTGGGCCAGGCTGGCGCAATCGACTCCCCTTCCGCTGACGCAGTCGGACATCCGCCGCCTTTCCGCCTTGGGCGATCCCATCGACCTCGAACAGGCAGACGCCATCTACCGTCCACTGTCGGCCCTGCTGCAGATGTACACGGCCGAGGTCGGCGCGCTCCACAGAAAAACGTCGCAGTTCCTCGGCTTGCGCGAGGAGCGCACGCCTTTCGTCATCGGAATCGCAGGGTCAGTGGCGGTCGGGAAATCGACGACGGCGCGCCTGCTGCGCGAACTGCTGCAGCGCTGGCCGGCTACCCCGCGCGTCGAATTGGTGACGACCGACGGATTCCTCTACCCGAACGCGGTACTGGAAGAACGGGGCCTCATGGAGCGCAAGGGATTCCCCGAATCATACAACCGCCAGGCCCTCATCGATTTCCTCAAAGCCGTGAAGGCGGGCCGGAGCGCCGTGCGCGCGCCCGTGTACGACCACATCATCTACGACATCGTCCCCGGCGCCTCGATCGAGGTCAACCGGCCGGACATCCTCATCCTCGAGGGCCTCAACGTGCTCCAACCGGCCAAAACCGACGGAAGCGGGCGCGACCTGCAAGCCGTTTCGGATTTTTTCGACGTCTCGATCTACGTCGACGCCGAAGCCACGCACATTGAGCAGTGGTACATCGAGAGGCTTTTCAAGCTCCGCGAGGTGGCCTTCAACCAGCCCGAGTCTTACTTTCAGCGGTTCGCGACGATGAGCGAGGAAGAGCTGCGCGAACGCGGCGAATACATTTGGCGCACAATCAACCTGCCCAACCTCTTGGAGAACATCGCGCCGACGCGCTCGCGAGCCCACATCGTATTGCGCAAGGGAGCGAACCACATGATTGAGAACGTCATCATCAGAAAACTGTGACCGGCGCGGCCCGCTCCGACCGACGCAGCCCGTTTCGACCGGCGCGGCCTACTTCATTTCAGCGCTTTCCGCTTCGTCCTTTTCGTCTCGAGCGTCGCTGGCTTGGTCTCGCGCGGCGCTGTCTCGGACGTCACGGGCTTTCGCGTCGTCGCCTTTTGACTCGTCATCGCGGTCGCCTTCCTCCACGTCGTCCGGCGCCGGGACCGCATCGCCGAAGATCTCTTCGGGGGTCGAAGGCCCGGACGTCGTCCTCTCGATGATGATGTTGATGACGGCGCCCAAGGCGATTCCGCCGCTCACGCCCACAAGCATGGACAGAATGGGATGGCCGTTGAACACGTGTCCGGAGACGATGCCGATGATCGCAGAGTAGGTAGACCAAATCGGCCCGGAGAGCAGCGTCAGGGGGATGAACTTGTGGCGGGGGTACCCGGTCGCTCCGGCGATGAGATTGACGGCGACCCTGCCGATCGGGATGAAGCGGGCCGCGATGATGTAGAGAGGGCCTCGCCTCGCAAGGCCCTTCCGGGCGAAGCGAACGGCGACCTGCCCCTTTCCTTCGCGCAGAAAGCGAATGCGCTCGACGTTGTATCTGTGTCCGATGCCGAACGCGAGTTGATCGCCGAGGATCGCTCCCAACGCTCCGGTGAGGATGAGCAGGTAAACGTTGGGGCCGTTCCCCTGAACGATGAGGGCGCCCAGGGCAATGATCAGGGTCTCCGACGGGAGAATCGGGAGGAAGCCGTCGATCACGCAGAAGACGAACAGAAAGAACAGTGTCCACAGCGAGGGCCCAAATTCCAAGACCCAGCTCTCAATGGAGTGAAACAGATCCACGTTGTCCTTTCCGCCGGTAAAATCGCCGCAATACGTTGGACAACCTTAACACCCGGCAATGGAGGGACAAGAGAGCAATTCTCCCCAAGGAAGCGCCCCAGCCGCGGCTGACCGCCGGTAAACCGTCTCGAACGTCACGGGTTTCACACCCCATAGGCGACGTGGCATAAGCATCGTCGAGGCGTCGAGACCGGGCTGAAGTTTATAAGCCCATTCTGAATGTGGAAGCGAGAATAGACCACCCGTGCGAGAGGCTTTCCCTTTGTCAGCTCCAGACGACGGAAGGATCACATGACGGAAGGATCGACATGACCGTCCGGGCAGACTTGAAAACCGAGCGTCTTATAACGGACGCCTCGCGTGCAAGTCCACATCAAACAAGCCTTTAGAGATGCGAAACAGTCAATCGACAACCGGATGCTCCGGCCCGCGTCCGAGACTGGCAGGCGCCGACCGCCGGAGGGGCCGAGCGCTTGGCTTGGCCCCTCCGAGCAAGCGTGAACAGGCGTGCCCTTCGGCAAATCCCCTTTAATCGAGGCGCCGTGGAGCAGAGCCTGTAAACAAGAATCCCGCGGAAAGGATCCCTTAGAGGCTGAGCCTCGACTTCACGACCTCCGCGAGGTTTGCCGCGACAGCGTCGGCTTCCTCCTGCGTTGCGGCTTCAACCATGACTCTCACAAGCGGTTCGGTTCCGGAGGGGCGGAGCAGCACCCGTCCCGTCTCGCCCAGCGCGCGCTCTGCCGAACTCACGGCCGCCGCGACCTCCTCATCCGTTTCTGTGCGTCTCTTGTCGACGTCCGCCACATTGACGAGCGTCTGCGGGAGGCGCTGGACCACACCCGCGAGGTCGGCAAGCGGCCGCCCGGTTCTCGCAACCTCGGCGGCCACGAGCAGCGCGGTAAGGGTGCCGTCTCCGGTGGTGGCGCGGTTGAGATTGATAACGTGGCCGGATTGCTCGCCGCCGAGCACGTACCCGCCCGCGCGCATGGCCTCGAGGACGTAGCGGTCGCCGACGGCCGTTTGAACCGTTGCGATCCCCTCCTTGCGCATGGCGAGGATGAGGCCGAGGTTGGACATCACCGTCACAACGAGCGTGTCCCCCGCAAGTTCGCCGCGATCCCTCATCGCGATGGCGAGCAGGCCCATGATCTGATCCCCGTCAACCATTGCGCCCGAGGCGTCCACGGCGAGGCAGCGGTCGGCGTCGCCGTCGAAGGCGAAACCGAAATCCGCCTTGGACGCCACGACGGCCGACTGGAGCTGTTCGGGATGGGTAGACCCGCATTTGTCGTTGATGTTGTGCCCGTCGGGCGAGGCGTTGATGACGACGACGTCGGCGCCGGCCCTGCGCAGGGCCTCGGGGGCGACGGCGCTGGTGGCCCCGTTGGCGCAGTCGACGACGATTCGCAGGCCGGTCAATTCGACGTCGATCGATCCGACGAGGTGCTCGATGTAAGCGGAGTCTGCCATTTCCACGGCGGACTCGATCCTGCCCACGCCTTCGCCGACGGGCCTGTCCCATTCGGCGCCGAGGAGGGCTTCGACCTCGTCCTCGATGGAGTCTTCGAGCTTGAACCCGCCGCGCGCAAAGAATTTGATGCCGTTGTCGGGCATAGGGTTGTGGGAGGCGGAGATCATCACGCCGAGGTCGATGTTCCGGGAGGCTGTGAGGTAGGCCAGCCCGGGGGTGGGCAGCACATCGACTTGTTCGACGTCGACGCCGGCGCCGGCCAGGCCTGCCGCGACGGCCTGCGCGAGCATGGCCCCCGACAAGCGCGTGTCTCGGGCTACAACCGCCCGGGGGCGCCCTTCTCCGCCCTGTGCGAGAGCCCGAGCGGCGGCTTCGCCCAATTCGAGTGCCAGTTGTGCCGTAATCTGGCGATTGGCGAGCCCTCGCACGCCGTCAGTTCCAAAAAGTCGGGCCATGATTCCTCTCCGGTTCGAGAAAAGATCGCTGTTGTGACGATCCCAAGTATGGCACTGCTGCGCCTGCCAGCCGAACTCCTCCACAATGTGAACCGCCAAAATGCTTCAAAGCGCCTTGATTTATAAAACACTTCAAAGCACCTTGATTTATAGAACACCTGAATGCTGTCAGTTCGAGTTCGAGGCGTCCGTCAGTGTTGCGGAGGGCGTCCCGCGCATTGGCTCCGGTCCATGTGTGACTACATCGACGTTCCCTTGCCGCAGGCGTCCCGCGCGCATCGGCGCCGGAGCAGGCTTCTCGCGTGCGTTCATATCGCTGCAGCGCGAAAACGCTGGCGTTGAGGAAGGCGCCTAGAAAATGTTGAGTGTGAGGCAGACGCCTTAAAATGTTGGCGGCATGGCAATCGTGGGCCCGTCGGTTTTTCCGACGGGCCCACGAAACGCCTGATTGCCTTTGGCACCGACGGCTTGCACGCCGCCGCGCCTGCGAAGGCTTCCGCCGCTCGACGTCGCAAACGCCTCAGCAGCGGAAATAGATCAACGCTTGGAGAACTGCGAGGCCTTGCGTGCCTTCTTCAGGCCGGCCTTCTTGCGCTCGACGGCTCGAGCGTCGCGGGTGAGGAAACCGGCCTTCTTGAGGGCGGGGCGGTTGGCCTCACGGTCAATCTCGTTGAGGGCGCGGGCGATGCCGAGGCGAAGGGCGCCGGCCTGACCCGAAACGCCGCCTCCGTTGATTCGGGCGACGACGTCGAACCTTCCCTCGAGGTCGAGGAGGGCGAACGGCGAGCGAACAAGCTGCTGATGGAGCTTGTTCGGGAAATAATCGTCAAGCTTGCGCCCGTTGATCTTCCATTCGCCGCTTCCCGGAATGAGCCTGACGCGTGCGACGGCCTCCTTGCGGCGGCCGAGCGCCTGGCCCGGGGCTGTCAGGGATGCGCCCTGACCGACGCGGGGAGCTTCGCTCTCCGTGGTGTACGAGCCGCTGAAATCCTCGCTCAGCGCCTCGGCTTCAACTGTCGTTTCAGACATTCAATACGTCCTGTTCCTAAAAGCTCACTGAGCAGTCTTCTTGAG
>NZ_DBHHEV010000040.1:0-15357 GCF_057238965.1 Peptidiphaga sp. | reverse complement strand
AGCTCGAAGGTCTCGGGCTTCTGGCCCGCATGTGGATGCTCCGTCCCAGCATAAACCTTGAGCTTGGCAAGACGCTTGCGTCCGAGGCGGTTCTTCGGGAGCATCCCGCGGACCGCCTTGACGACAGCGCGCTCAGGGTGCTTGGCAAGCAGCTCCGTGTAGGAGGTCGCCCTCAAACCCCCCGGGTACCCGGAGTGGTGGTAGGCGAATTTCTGCTCGAGCTTCGAACCGGTCAGAGCGACCTTGTCAGCGTTGATGACGATGACGTAATCGCCTCCGTCGAAATGCGGGGCGTAGGTTGGCTTGTGCTTCCCACGGAGCAGGGTGGCAACGTGCGTTGCCAGTCGGCCTAGGACGACGTCGGCGGCATCGACGAGATACCACTTGGGCTCGACGTCGCCGGGCTTCGGTGAATACGTGCGCACGGGCGTAGCCTTCGTTTCTCATACTGGGACCGCACAGAAGCATGCGGAACCCACGGTCTTGCAAAAACTTTGTTGGACGCTGGCCGACGAGTGGGAAGGCATCGCGCGCAGCATGCACAACAACTTAAGAGTGTACGTCCCCCGCGCTTGCCGGTCAAAGAAGCAGAATGTGAGCTCGCACGCGTCGGCGAGACGAAGGAACAGCGGGTGCAGGGCCGGCGGAAGCTGCTATCGTCGATGTGTGATGGAAACCAGTTTTGGCGGGCCGGAAAAGAGCCCCGGGCTTCTGCTGTGGCGCACGATGCTGGTGTGGCGCCGCGAAGTGAACGCAGCATTGGCCTCCCTCAATCTCACGCATTCCCAATTCGTTCTGCTCACGTGCACGTGGTGGCTCGAAACCCACGGGGACGGCCCCGCCACCCAAGTCGCGATTTCCGACCTTTCGGGGCTCGACGTCAGAACTACAAGCCAGGGGCTCCGAAACCTCGAATTGGACGGCTTCGTCAGGCGCGCTTCCGCCCCCGGAGACAAGCGCGCCCTCATCGTCGCAACCACCGAGAAGGGGCGCGAGGCCGGCCAAGCCGCAATAGCGAAGGTCGAAGAGGTCGATGAGCGCTTCTTTCTCCGCCGACGCCGCTTGCGCTCAGCGCTCCTCATGGAGGCCAAACAGCCTCGCGACGTCCTCGCGACGTCAGAGAGACCGGGGCAGTCGAGGACTTCCGGCCAAGCCTAGACCTCCAGGCAACCAGAGAAGGCCGGCCAAGCCGGGCCTCCGCACAATCAAGGAAACTCCGTCTGAGCCGTTGCCGCGCGATCGGGGCTCCGATCGACTAGAAAACACGCCCGCTGCCTCGGGCCGATCACTTCTTGAGGGAATCGTTGACTTGGAAGCCCTCGGAGGGGACGAAGCAGAACTGAGCCGATCCCCCGCCCGGTCCGCTTCCGGGGGCGACGTCGAGCAGGGTGAACGTTCCGACCCCGTCGTGGGTGACCGACTGCCCCACTTCGACGTGCTTGTTGATCCCCGATGCCCTGTCGCCCCCGATCAGGCCCAGCTGCCCTTTGCCATTTTCCACGCGGATGCCCGTCGCCACATAGCTGGGGCCGTTGGACGCCCCCGGGTAGAAGGGGCCGCCTTCATACAAAGTGACCATGTACTCGCTGTCTGCACACATTTTTTTCTGCCCTTTCTGGGATGTCGAGTTCGGCGACGCGCTCGCCTTGGGCGCGCCTGTCGCAGGCGTTGTTTGCTGACCGTCTGGAATCGGGCGAACCGCGGTCGGAGCCGTATCGACTGACGTCGGGGCCGTGTCAGTCGCGGTCGGGGTCTCCGACCGCTGATTGGATCGCAGCGTTGTCGATGCGGAGGCGGTCGGATCCGGGGTCCCTCCCCCGCACCCGGCGAGTCCGGCGAATAGAACGGCGCATGCCAGCGCTTGCATCATCCGTCTCATTTGACGTTCCCGATCGTCGTGGAGCCGTAGTACTTTTCGTAGTCTTCCCAACTCATGGTGAAGGTCCCGTCGACTTCCCTTCCGGTTTGATCGTTGTTGTGTCCATGCGGATTGGCCAATGTCACGCCGTTTTGGTCGGCATCGACAACCATATAAGCATGTCCATGATACAACTCTATGTTCGTTTTCTCGCCGCTGGGAAGAGTTACGCCGACTTCAGCCTTGCCGTCGTTGGGGAAGTTCTCAGGGGGCGCGCTTCCCGTTCCGGCAGTCACCGGATTGGAACTGTTCGCGGCGTCGATGATCTCCTTTCGTTCGCTAGAGGAATAGCCGGAGCTCCCGTATACCTCCTCGGCGGAATTGTTCGTCAGATCCTGAGCCGCTTGATTTCTGCTCCCGCCCGCTATGCCGTTGTCCTTCCCCGAGTCGAGGGCGCCTCCGGGATGCTGTTGCCCGTATGCCGATTCGAGAATAGAGGCATAGTTCGGCTTGCCGTCCGGCCCCGTCACCCCCTTGCCGTAGACATCGTCGACAAAGACCGTTCGGGAAGCCTTGGCATCGGGATGGAGAGGATCGTCGTAAACCGTCACCATGAAACCGTCGGGCTTCCCATCGGGGCCGTAGTGCACCTTGATCGAATCCTGAATGATCCGACGCCCCTCGGGGCTCTTGGTCAGCGCCATGATGGTCGAAAGATAGTAACAGTCTCCGATGCCGTGCTGGTGGATGTCCTCGTAGCTCATGTTCCCCGAGGCGACTTGGGCGTTGATCGCCTCTATCTGCTCGGGCGAAAGGTCCGACCTTTTCCCACGGTCATTCCCATCGGGAACGCCGGCCTCTATGTGAAGGGCTTCGCGCAAACGGGCTGCGCATTCCGTAGCTGCGCCTTTCGCCTGTTCGACATACGACTCGAAAGAAGCCTTGTTTCTATCCGCTTCCATCTGAAAGAACGGGTAGCTAACCAACTGTACAGCCGGATCCAAACCTTCATACTCGGCGTCGAGCGCATCATTGCTCGCCTTGAGGTCCGCCACGGACTTCTTGTAGCCGTCGAGAGCCCACCCGTAGACCGACAGAGCATTGGCGGCTTCATTCGCTCCGTTGCTGATCGTAGAGAGATCGTCTGACTCGGTCTGAACGCCCCGTTCGAAACTGTCACGCGACTCCCCCGCCCACTGCGGCGCAGAAGAACCCGCGTTCAGGCAGGAGCTCCGAATTTCCGCCACTTCCTCGGCGTATGCCTTCCAGCTCCGCGAGAGGGCGAACACGGCCGCAGGATCGCCCTGCAGCTTGCCGACGGCATTGCTGAAGGTTCCCATAAGATCAATCCTCCCGATCCGCGCTGCCGTATACGTCTGCCGCATTCCTCTCGAATGCTTGCCTAGATGCGTCGTCGGCGGCCTCGAAACCCGCCGTCGTTTCATGCACGGCCCCCGAAGCCCGCCCGATCCAATCGGCGACTTCCACGGCGCGTTTCTTGGCGTCGCCGCGAACCTGCACCGCAGCAAACGCGAGGTCGAAGGTCCCAAGAGAATCAAAGGAGCCTCCTCTCGGACCATTGAGCCCGGCAAGCCGCTCTGAAAGACTCTCCAAATGCGCTCCCAAAACCGCCATCTCATCGGGGTCGAGCGACGTAGTGTACGGCATGGCCTTTCCTTTCATGCATTTTCAAACGAATCGGGCCAGTGAACTTATAAGGCTCGGGCAATCGCCTGTTAAGCTAAAGTACTCCGCAGTTTATCGCGAGCCGTGCCAAGAATCTATAGCTCAATTGGATACAAGTACCCGATTGCCGCCGCGCACCCATTCGCGCACCGCGGTGGCGCTCACCGCGAGCACTACGAAAACCGACACTCCCGTGAGTATGACGTCGGCGAGCTTCGAGAAATCGAGGAGAAGGAGATGAGAGAAAGCCGTGATGGAAGATATCGTCATGAGGCCGACCCACGCCCACCGCTGCCTGGCTGCGGTCAAAAGCCACAGCGCGAATTCGACGGCCGGCATGACCAGCTTCGAAGCGGTCACCTGAGAGTCCACCGCCACCTGAATGCCGGCAAAAATGAACCCCCACAAAGCGAGCGCCCCCGTGAAAAGAAGCGGAAGCGGCGGAATGTGGTGGCGGGCGACGCTTTTGTCCGGGCGTGGCATGTGCGGGGCGGGACCTCGTTCGGAGGCGCCGCGCATGTCGAGAACCGGCAAGTCGCCGTCGGTGTTGATCGCGTCGCCGCCGCCGTTTCGAGAGTGGTAGGCTGTGGAGAACTTGTCGATGACGGCGACGTCGATCTTCGGGTCCGCGTACCTCAGGGTGTCGATGATGAAATCGCGCTCGGCGTCGGTGTCGGCGTCGACCTTGTGCGTAATCTGCCCGGTGAAAAGCGAAAAGCCGACCGACCTGTCGTAGGTTCCCGCCGCGAGAAAGTCCACGCGCTGCCCGCCGGGAAGATGCCATCCCTCGGGCGTCGGCCAGAATCTGACATGGTGGCGCCTCGACGCGTTGCCGCCGACCTCCTTCTGGTAGGCGAAGGCCTGCTTGCGCCCAAAGAGGTAGAGGTTCGACACGGGCGCGGAGGGGTAGGGCCTCTTGATCACGGAGGAGACGACGATTCCCCACGACGAGCGCACGGTGACTTCGTCGGCGAGCGCCCATCCGGCAGCCTGCATGCCGGCATGGATGTCGTCGGCCGTTCCGTCGATCGCGAGGTTGACGGGATCGCCTAGCACACCGTCTCCCGTTCGGGTGCGTCCGATGAAGTAGTCGGGAACGTACAAAAGGGTGAGGATCTGGTGGATGCGGGGAATGGCCAGATAGGCGGTCGTCGCCCAGAAGGCGACGAGGTTGAGGACCCACAGGGAGTCGCCCGGTTTGGCGTGCACGGCCATTTCGGTTGCCAGCCATCCGATGAAAATCAGCGCGATGATTACGTACAAAGCCGCCACCGCGTCCCATACGGGGGTTCGTTTGCGGCCGCTGACCTTGCGCGGCCTTGTCCTGTATTCGGGTGGCTCTGCCGGAATCGGATAGCGGGCGTCGGCGACGTCGGCCCGCCCTGACCGGGTGATCCCCGCTTTGTCTCCGCTCAACTCGGTCCTTTCCCGGCGGCAGCGCCTCCAGCGCCGCGTGCGTCTCCTTCGGGTTCGCGGTCCCCGACCGTCTCTCGCAAAGCCCGGGTCAGCCGGGCCCTGGCCGCGAGCTGCGAATCCTCGGGATATTCCACCGACTCCAAAGTGAGCGGGTGCGGCGGGGCGACGGCGACTTCTCCGTTGCGCGAGCGCTCTTCCAGGCGTCGCGCAGGCCATTCTTCGTCCCGTCGGCCGAGGCCCACCTTGAGCAGCGCCCCCGCGAGCGTGCGGACCATCGAGTGGCAGAAGGCGTCGGCCCGCGCGGTCACCTCGACGAAGCCTCCCTTGCGTTCAACTGTCAGCTCGAGGAGCTCGCGGATCGTCGTCGCCCCTTCCCGGGGTTTGCAATAGGAAATGAAATCGTGTTCGCCGGTCAGCCTGCGCGCAGCGTTGTCCATCGCCTCGACATCGAGCGGCTCGCGAAGCCACAGGACGTCCCGGCGCCGCAGCGGATCGAAACGGGCGGGGTCGTCGCACACCCTGTAAGAATAGGTCCGGGAAAGCGCGGAAAACCTTGCGTCGAAGCCTTCGGGCGCGAAATCCACGCCGGTCACCGCGACGTCTGAGCTTCCCTTCGGCCCCGGCGACTCTCGCGCCAGCAGCGCGGAGAGCCTGCGCATGATCGCCTGGCACGGGTCGCTTGCTCGCCGCGCCGCCCGCGCAAGCTCGTTTTCACTCACGTCGACGTGGGCGACCTGACCGCGCGCATGGACCCCGGCGTCGGTCCGCCCGGCGACGGTCAGAGCATGCGAGCCGCCGGTTATGAGGTTGAGGGCTTCCGTCACCGTCCCCTCGACGGTTCGCAAACCCGGCTGGACCGCCCAACCATGAAAATCAGTGCCGTCGTAGGACATGCGAAGGCGGAGCCGATGCGCTACCGTCGAATCCATGACGCCAGTGTCCCACACCTCGCATTCACATGCGCTGCCCGAGCCTTCCCGCGAGTCGAATCCGCTGACCTTGGCCGTGGACTGCGGAGGCGGCGGGATCAAGACCTCCCTCCTCGATCTCAACGGCTTCCAGGCGGCAACTCCTCAGCGCACGGCTGTACGGTATCCTTTCTCGCCCGAGGACCTGCTCGAAATCATAGAAAGCCACGCGTCGCAGGTCGAGCGATTCGAACGGATCACCCTCGGCATGCCGGGAATGATCCGGCGCGGCGTCGTCGTCTACACTCCGCACTACATTCGCAAAGCCGGCCCCCACACGAAGCTCGACCCCGAGCTCGAGACGGCGTGGAACGGCCTGGACATGGAATCGGCCCTGCACGCGCGCTTTGCCGTTCCCGCACTCGTCCTCAACGACGCCGAAGTCGCAGCGGCCGGCGTCGTTTCGGGCGAAGGGGCGGAACTCGTCATGACCCTCGGCACGGGGCTCGGCTGCGCTTTCGTCGACGGCGGCCGCCTCGCTCCCCACCTGGAGATTTCCCACGCGCAGATGCGGTGGGGATTGACGTATGACGACGTCGTCGGCGAGGCTGAACGGATACGGCTCGGCGATTCGGCATGGTCGCGCCGCGTGCTGCGGGCGATCGACACGCTGTGGCCGGTTTTCCGGTGGGACCGCCTCTACATCGGGGGCGGCAACTCGCCGCGGATCTCCCCCGCCGCGCGCTCGCGTCTGGGCGAGAACGTGCTGTTCATACCAAACGCCGCGGGAATGAACGGAGGCGTTCGAGCCTGGGCTCTGGCCAAACCGCACATATAGGGGCTCCGCGTTTGCTTGAAATCCGGGGATATCACGCTTTTGACCAGATTGAAAAACCACTCTATAAAGTCTCTAGAATCCGGCTTTGTAAAATACTAGACTCAGTCTCGACACACTATTCAACGGATCTGATTTCCAGGAGAAGCGATGAGTCAGTTCAAAATCGACAGGGGCGAAATGGACAATCTAGGCAAAGCCCTGGATTGTCTGTGCGACGATTACGATGACGTCGATATTCCCAAACGGCCGCCATGGCCTTTCGGAAACCCGACGACTGCAGTAGCCTATGAAGCATTCACGAAAGACGCCTCTGAAAGAACCGAGGCGTTAAGCGATTGGTGCGATGACACTTCCGACGCCGTGTCGGACACATCGAAGATGGCAGAGGCGACCGACGACGAGTGGGCAAGGGAGTTTACGTTCGAAGCGGAGAAGTTCCAGTAGTGCGGGAAACCCGCTGTATCGGAGAGAACAAAGTTGCTGATCTTAGCGAGGTATTGCCATGGGCGAGTTTGAAGACTGCATCGGAGAAGTTCCCGGGCGGTCCTCTTCCCTCTTCGCGCTTTACACAGATCTGTCGAAGATGGAAACGAAGTTGGAATTGACTGGCGTGCATTTGCGGCATTTGCCCTCCAAAGCCGACTCTTGGAGAGGGGCCGCTGCCAATGCGTTCGAGGTCGCCTTGAAGAATGAAGTCAAACAGGCGCAACGCCTTGAAAGCGGTGCGGACAAAGCAGCCGATACCATTCTTAAATATGCGCATGCCATGCAGAGCACCGAGAAGGAGATATCCTCAGCGCGGGCACAGATGCGGGCTTTGGACAGGCAAGTGGATGCGGTTGCCGACGACGAACGCGAGAAGAAGGTAGACGAGCTCACTCCGCGTGCTCAGTCCATCGCCAGGGGCGCAAAGCAGGCCATCAACGATCTGCACAGGGCCGGAGAAGTGTGCGCTGCCGAGCTGCGGGCGGCCCTGCATTTGGAAGCGGTTGAGCCCAACAAGGAAGGCAATAACAAAGGCGAACTGCATGTGCTTGATCGGAGAGACGTCGATCGGGTGAATGCGGAGCTTGAGCAGATGGGCTTTCGTTCGGTCTCTCAGGGTGAAATCGGAGATTGCTATCTGCTGGCAACCCTTATGGCGATGATGCGCACGCCCGAAGGGCGAAGACTCCTCCGCAACGCGATTGAACCGCATTACGACAAGCATGGGCGTCAGGACGGTTTCCTTGTGACCGTTTATGAGGACCCGGAGAATCCTGGACGTAAACGCACGGTATTTGTCGACAGAATCTATAGAAGAGGGGCAAACGGAGAAAGGCCGGGCCTCGTTTCGGTTCTGGAGTCCGCTTACGGCCAGATGTATCCCGGTGGAACCAGAGGCGACAGTTTCTTCGGCGCCACTGGGATCTCTTCGGGCCTGTCGTCGGCCGTAATGGAGGAAATGACTGGAAAGGACTCGACCGTTTACAGGAGAAAATTTTACGAAGCCGCATCCAGCGACGCCTATAGTGACGAAGAAGGTGAAAACATCCGGCAAGCCATCAAGAATCACAAACCCGTCACGGCGAGCTCGTACCCAATAGGAGGAAAAGATTATCCCGAAATCACGATAAACGGGCACAAGGAGAAAGTAGAGATACCTCAAGGACATGCATACGTTGTGGTGTCTGCCGACGCGACGGGAGTCACCGTCCGCAACCCCTGGGGGCATAGCCAAGATTCACACGATAATTCCCGCCCCGACATGGCCGAGTTCAAGCTGACGTGGAAACAGTTTTCGCGCGACTTCAGAAGTGTGAGCATAGGAGGGGGCTATCCGAGATGAGCACGCGAATCGTCGAGCTTTCTCCAGTCTCCGTTTTCCGTCCCGGAACGGATGCATATCCGGCGTACACGGTTTCAAACGTCCGCGTCGTCGACGGGATGATGATGGCGACAGTGCGGGGAGGTTATCCAGTAGACAGTCCGAATGCAACGGACCGCCCCGCGGAATTGTCGGTATGCTCCGACCTTCAGGCTGGGGAGGCTCTCACGCACCCGGGCGTCGGGACTTTCACGCTGCTTTATGTCAATCCCATAGTCATTCCATTTGAGTCCGGAAGCGGGCCAATCGCCACCCTCGAATTCGCGCCTGCACCCGGATTCGACACCTACTGGGACCAAGAGAAGGAAAGACAATGAGTCAAAGAAAGAGAGTCCTTTTAGTTTTCGTCATTGCCGTGACGCTACTGGCGTCAATAATCGGTGCGCGTCTGATCTACCTCTCGGGTTTCGTTACATATGAGCACCGACTCCGGAACGCCCATGTCTTCACCAAGAAACACAGTCCGCTTTCATGCAAAGGCGTAACCCATAGAGCCGCCGAAAGCCATGACGGCCTGTTTTATGTTGATTCGGAACGGAAAATAGTTCTCAACCTTGCAAAGATACGCATTGAACGCTGGCAAAAGCGAGCGGCGATCGTCGGCTCGAACATGACGCTTCCCTTCGACGAAAACGACTCAGCGGCAGCCGACCTCGCTTCGGGAGAATCCTTCACCTATGAGGGCGTTGGCACAATCACCCTTTTCAACGTCGAAATCGACTGGGTTGGCCTGGCACTGAGCGGCGAAGGCGAGAACATAGCCACCTACTGTTTCGAACCCGCTCCAGGATTCAAGGTGTCCGACGAGTATAAGAGCCGTTACGAGAAAGAACATCCGAATGAACCGCTTCCGTGGCCGTCTCCCACGGAGGAGCAGTAGACGCCTTTTCCGGGCGCAGTCAGATGCGAGGAGTGGTTGAGACACGGCGGGCACACCGCGTCTGAACAGCTGGCTTGCGGCTGAAATGACGATGTAGGCAGCGGAAGCGGAAAAGGGCAAGCGAAACAAGGGAGGCAGCCGCCGAAACAGAGCCGCTAGCAGCAGCCCGTCGTCACGCCGTCCTCTGCGGCCGCGCTGCGCACTCGCCAGAACTCGCGAGCAGACATCGGCTCGCAGTCCGGGTGCTCGCGCCGATGCCGTGCGACGTACTTCTCGTACGCCGACTCCCCCGTCAGATCACGCCAGAACGAGCGGAAAGCGGCAAACCCGCGCCGCAGCCAGGAAAGCACGCCGCGCAGGCGGCGCGGCCGTCGTGCGCCGCGCAGGCCTTTTGCGCGCCGCAGCCCGTGCGCGCCGCCTTTCGCCGCCTCACTCATCTGTTGCCCCCTCACTGGCATCCAGCCGCCTCACTAACTTTTCGCTTCCTCGCTTCGGTCCCCGCTTCCGTCCTTCTTCATGCCGGGAATGAGATTAGGATCGCCGACCATCGCGTACTCCTTGACCAGTTTTTTGTCGAGCGGCGTGGCGATCATCGCCGTCGGGGCGAAGAAATTCGACTCGACGTAGGGGTCCTCCGACGTCGTCGCGTCGCCCGTTCGAATCGTCTTGACCACCCGCAGCGCAGCGCAGACCACAACAAAGGCGACGGCGACGAGGAAGACGATCGAAAGGGTCCCTTGAATGAAGGTGTTGCGGATGACGGCTTCCGTCTCCGAAATCTTCTTCGGATCGCTCAATCCCGGAAGGGCCTTGCGCGCGTCGCGCCATTGCTGCCAATAGCCGACCTTCGGATCGGTGGAGAATATCTTCTCCCACGACGCCGTGAAGGTCACGGCTGTGTCGAAGGCGAAGGGTATGAGCGGTATCCACACGTACTTCGTGTATCCCTTTCTCACAACCATCACGGTCACCAGCAGCAGGGCCACAGCCGCTATCAATTGATTGGCGATGCCGAAGAGCGGGAACAGGGTCTGGATTCCGCCTCTCGGGTCCGTCACACCCATAAGCAGCAAAGAGCCCCAGGCCGCGACGACGGCGGCCGTGGCGCCCCACGCTCCCGCCCGCCACGACGGGTCTTTGAACTTCGGAAACACGTTTCCGAGGGCGTCAGAGACTTGGAATCGGGCGACTCGGGTGACGGCGTCGACGGCGGAAAGGATGAACAGAGCCTCGAACATGATGGCGAAGTGGTACCAGAAGCCCATCATTCCCGATCCCCCGCCGAGCTGGTGGAGAATATGGGCCATGCCGACCGAAAGCGTGGGCGCCCCGCCGGTTCGGGAGACGATTGACTCCTCGCCGACGTCTTTCGCGACCTGCTTGAGGGCCTCCGCTCCGGTGTACGTCTTTTCGTTTCCCTTGCTGTCGGTCGACTCCCATCGAGGAACAACTTTGTTGCCGTGGACGTCGGTCACTCCGAGGTTGCCCACGGCCTTCGATGTGATTTCCTCCCGGTCCTTTGTCGTTTGGGTGATTTGAGTTCCAGCGAGCTTGTTGACGGTTGCCTCCGAGGTGTTCATCCCGAAATAAATGCCCTGGTTGAGGGAGGCCGCGGCGGCCAGCGCCATGATGGCGACGAAGGATTCCATGAGCATTCCGCCGTAGCCGATCATCCGGGTTTGGGATTCTTTTTGGACCATTTTCGGGGTGGTTCCCGAGGACACCATGGCGTGCATTCCCGACAGGGCGCCGCAGGCGATGGTGATGAAAAGGAACGGGAAGAGGGTTCCGGCGAACACGGGGCCGTCGGTGTTGCCTGCGAACTCGGTGACCGCGGGCATTTCGACGAGGGGCCGAACCACAACGATGCCGGCCGCCAGAATGACGATCGTTCCGACCTTCATGAATGTCGACAGGTAGTCTCGGGGCGTCAGAAGCAGCCATACCGGAAGGATGGCGGCGAGGAAGCCGTAGATGATCATCGCCCACACCAGCGTGGTCGGCGAGAGATGAAGGTGTTCTTGTCCGAACTCCGTCTCGGCGACCTTTCTTCCGGCGAAGATCGCGACGACGAGGAGGGTGCAGCCTGCGATCGAGACCTGTGTGATCTTTCCCGGCTGGATGTAGCGCAGCCACAGCCCCATGCCCAGGGCGATCGGAATCGTGCAGCCGACGGAGAAGACGCCCCACGGGGATTCCGCGAGGGCGTTGACGCAGATCATCGCGAGGACGGCGAGGACGATCATGAGCATGACGAGGACGACGACCATGGCCACGGTTCCGCCGACGCGTCCGATTTCGTCGCGCGCCATCTGGCCTAGAGAACGCCCGCCTCGCCGTATGGAGAAGAAGAGCACGAGCATGTCCTGGATCGCCCCGGCGATGCACACGCCGAAGATGATCCACAGCGTTCCGGGAAGGTATCCCATCTGGGCGGCCAAGACCGGGCCGACGAGCGGGCCGGCGCCGGCGATGGCAGCGAAATGGTGGCCGTAGAGCACCACTCTATGGGTGGGGTCGAAATCCTTGCCGTTGTTGATTCGTTCCGCGGGGGTTGCGTTGGAGTCGTCGGGCCGCATGACCTTGCGCTGAACATAGAGCGCGTAGAAGCGGTAGGCGATGGCGTATGTGCACACCGCGGTTATGACGAACCATATTGTGTTGACCTCTTCGCCGCGCACGAGGGCGAGCATCGTCCATCCGAGCGTGCCCATCGCGGTTATCGAGATCCACAGTGCGATTTTCGGGAGCGTCCACGAGTTGTCGGGTTTGACGCCCACAGGAACGCCGTCTTTGTTTCGAATGACGAGTTTTTCTTCTTCAGCCGTGTAGGCCGGCAGGTCTGCGGTGACCGTGTTGTCCATGAGGAGATCCCTTCTCATTCCACGCCGAACTTGAGGGACGTCGCCGGCGTCGCGGTGGCGTCATTGCAAGCCTAGCCGCCTTCGCCGCCATAGCCAAGCATTCTTCGAATTTTGCTGGAGGCTGCCGTGGAACTCTGTTCGGGATAGCGGGGAAACTTCGTCCGAAGTCGCTGTGAAGCCTCTTCTGTTCGCACGAAGAACAACGTCCGAAGCGACTGTGAAGCCTCGTCTGAGGTCGTCGTAAAAAGCGAAGCGGGGTGCATATGCACCCCGCTCCAGATTATGGATTTCGCGCGATGGGCTCGCGCGAGGATCACTTGGCCTCGTCAGCCTCGGCTTTGCCCTTGGCCGCAGCGTCGTTCTTGACCGCAGTTTCCTTGGCGGCCCCATCTGCCTCCTTGGATTCGACGGCGTCGGCCGCGGTTTCGGCAGTCTTCTCTGCGTCGGCGCTTTCCTTGGCTTCCTTCGCAAGCTTTTGGGCTTCGGCAGCCTTCTTGGCGGCTTTCTCGGCTTCGCGAACCGCTGACTGCTTGGGCGAGACCTTTTCGGTCACGAGTTCGATGCGCGCGAGCGCCGCGTTGTCGCCCTTGCGGTTGCCGAGCTTGATGATGCGGGTGAATCCGCCGTTGCGCTCGGCGAACTTCGGCCCGAGCTCCTCAAAGAGGATGTAGGCGAGCTCGCGGTCTTGGAGGACGCGAAGGGCGAGCCGGCGGTTGTAGGTGTCGCCGCGCTTGGCCTTCGAGATCAGTCGCTCGATGTGGGGCTGAACGGTCTTGGCGCGAGTCTGGGTGGTTGTGACCGCACCGTGGCGGATGAGGTCCTTGCACAGGTTCGCGATGATGTGGCGCTGGTGGGCGGGCGAGCCGCCCAGACGCGGGCCCTTGGTGGGCTTGGGCATAGTAGTGTCTCCTAGGAAAAATCGGGCTTCAGCCCTGCGAGTCGTCGCTGAACTGCATCGTGTAGCTCTCCTCGCCGAAGCTGGAGACGAAACCAGCGGGCGAATCTTTCAGGCGCAGGTCGAGCTTGAGAAGCTCGTCCTTGACGTCCTCGATCGACTTCGCGCCGAAGTTGCGGATGTCGAGGAGGTCGGCCTCAGAGCGTTGAATGAGTTCACCAATGGTGCGAATGCCTTCACGCTGCAGGCAGTTCTGCGAACGGGCGGGAAGGTTGAGAATCGTGATGGGCCGCTGCAGGTCCGAGGACTGGGTTTCGACGACGGGCGGGGGGCCCAGCTCGATTCCTTCGACCTCGTTATTGAGCTCGACGCACAGCCCGAACAGCTCGACGAGCGTCTTGCCGGCGGAGGCGAGCGCGTCCCGCGGCGTCGTCGAAGGCTTCACTTCGACGTCGACGACGAGCTTGTCGAAGTCTGTGCGCTGGGCGACTCGAGTCGCCTCGACTTTGTAGGACACCTTGAGAACGGGCGAGCAGATCGAATCGATCGGAATGCGGCCGATCTCGTCCTCTTCTCCCTTGTTCTGAGCGGCGGAGACGTAGCCTCGACCGCGCTCGACGGTGAGGTCGATCTCGATCTTGCCTTTATCGTTCAGCGTGGCGATGTGGAGGTCGGGGTTGTGGATCTCGACGCCGGCGGGCGGCGTGATGTCAGCGGCCGTGACCTCTCCCGGCCCCTGCTTGTGCAGGTACATGAGGACCGGCTCGTCGTTTTCCGAGGAGACGACGAGTTCCTTGAGATTGAGGATGATGTCTGCGACGTCCTCTTTGACCCCCGCGATCGTGGAGAACTCGTGGAGGACTCCGTCGATGCGAACCGATGTGACGGCCGCGCCGGGAATCGACGAAAGCAGGGTGCGGCGCATGGAATTGCCAAGCGTGTAGCCAAAACCCGGCTCGAGGGGTTCGAGGATGAACCGCGAGCGGTACTCCGAGACCTGCTCTTCGGTGAGAACAGGGCGCTGTGCGATAAGCACGATTCTTTCCTTTCATGGACGCCCGCTATTTGACGTCCAGTCGCCCGCAGGCCATCCGTCCGGCCTGCGGAGTGCGGATATCCGCTGTGCCCGCCGAGGCGGGCCGTGCGTCACACGCGGCGACGCTTCGGGGGGCGGCAGCCGTTGTAGGCTTGCGGCGTCACGTCGGAAATCGATGTGACCTCGAGGCCCGACGCGGTGAGGGAACGGATCGCCGTCTCACGACCGGAGCCGGGGCCCTTGACGAAGACGTCGACCTTCTTCATTCCGTGTTCCATGGCGGCGCGGGCGGCGTTCTCCGCGGCGAGCTGCGCGGCGTAGGGCGTCGATTTGCGCGAGCCTTTGAAACCGACCTGGCCCGAGGAGCACGAGGCGATGACGGCGCCGTTCGGGTCTGTGATCGAGACGATCGTGTTGTTGAACGTGGACTTGATGTGGGCCTGGCCTGCGACGACGTTGCGACGCTCTTTGCGACGCGGACGGCGGGAGCCGGAAGAGGCCTGGCGGGTCTTGGGGGGCATGATCTACTCCTACTGCTTACTTCTTCTTCTTGCCGGCGACGGTGCGCTTGGGACCCTTGCGGGTGCGCGCGTTCGTCTTCGTGCGCTGGCCGTGGACGGGCAGGCCGCGGCGGTGCCTCAAGCCTTGGTAGCAGCCGATTTCGATCTTGCGGCGAATGTCAGCCTGAACCTCGCGGCGCAGGTCGCCTTCGACCTTGTAGTTCTCGTCGATGTGCTTCTTGAGCGCGACGAGCTGGTCCTCGGTGAGGTCGCGGACGCGAACGTCCGGGCTGATGCCGGTGGCCGCGAGCGTTTCCGCCGAGCGGGTGCGGCCGATGCCGTAGATATAGGTGAGCGCGATCTCAACTCGCTTTTCGCGAGGAAGATCGACGCCGGATAGACGTGCCAATTTCTTAGCTCCTTGGTAGTCCGAAGGTGTGGAACACTGCCTCTCCCCCGCTGAACAGCGGAGCCCCGGCCTTCGGTCCGGGGGTTGCCTTGCGGCGGGCAGTGCGGTTGACGCGGGAAGACCCGCTGCGCCGGGTCACCCTTGGCGCTGCTTGTGCCGCGGGTTCTCGCAGATGACCATGACGCGGCCGTGGCGACGAA
>NZ_DBHHEV010000039.1:9024-20748 GCF_057238965.1 Peptidiphaga sp. | reverse complement strand
CCTCGGGCGTGGTGATGACCAGAATGTCCTTGATGCCCGCGAGCATGAGGGTGGACATCGGATAGTAGATCATCGGCTTGTCATAGACGGGCACCAGCTGCTTGGACGTGCCGAGGGTGATGGGATTGAGTCGTGTGCCGGACCCGCCGGCAAGAATGATTCCGCGCATGTCTTCTAGTGTCGCACCTCATCGAGGTTTTCCGCGATTCCGATGCGCTCGGCGTCCTCCGGGTCGTCGACGACGACCAGGCGGGCCGAGGCCAGAGTCCCTGCCGCCGCCTCCAGCGCCTGAGAGGGCGACGGCGCGACAAGGAGCCTCGCCCGAGCCCCGGCCGCGCCGAGGGCGGGCGACCCCGAGCTGAAATCGCGGTCGGAACCCGAGCCCGAACCCGGGGCGGGGCGTGAAACGAGATCGCGGTCCAAATCCAGATCGGAAACGCCGCCCCAGAGCTGCCAATTCGACGCTTCGTGGGCGGCCTCGTCCATGAGCACGTCGGATGCGCCCACGACCTCGGCGGCGGCGTCGCGGACTCCGGGCGGCAGAGTTTCGCCGGTCCACTGCATGGCCAGGGGCGCCGGGTCGACGGCGAGCACCTCGACGCCGTTGGCGGTCGAGCCGGCCCAACGCTCCGGCGCGTCGGTGACGACCGCCGCGAGGCCTCCGCTCGGCGTCTGCCCGACTGCCACGTGAGCCCCGGCGAGCAATGCGCCCAAGCCCCACAGCACCTGTTTGAATCCCGCCTGGCAGTCGAGAAGCACCACGGTGCCCGGCTCGATCCAGACGTCTTCGAGCAGGTAGCCCGCGATTTTCGCGAGGTGATTCGCGGCCACGCGCCCCGACAGCTCGACGCGGCCCTCGGCCGAGTACCACGTCAACGCCGGCGAAGTCCCTCGCCGCTCCAAAGCCCGGTACAGATGCAGAGCGTCCATCATCGACCCTCCGAGGGCTCGCCCCACGCGGCTGCGACCGCCGCGTCGGGGTCGGGATGCCCTGCCGCGGCCAGGCACGCGCGGGCCGCCTCGGGCGTTCCCGCGGCTACGAAGTTGGGGGCCGTCCAAGCGTTGCGGCGGTACACGGGCTGTGCGTCGGCGCCGCCCCCTCCGGAGCAGTCGCCGGAGCCTCTGATTGCGCCGTTGCCCGAGCCGCCCGCCTCGTCGCCCCATCCGATGAAGCGGCCGCCCGCGCGTTCGACCAAGATCGCCCCGGCCGCGACGTCCCACGGCTTTGTTCCGACGTTGAAAGTCGCCAGGAAGCTTCCCGCGGCGGCCTCCGTGAGCATGAGCGCCGTCGATCCGGTGCGTCTGAGCGAGCGCGCCGAGCCTATGAGGCGGCTGAAGCCGCGGAGGGCGGCGTCGACGTCGTCGATTCTGGGCGAGGGAAACTCGGTTCCGACGATGCCCTCGGCGAGGGAGGCCGTCGAAACCGACATCCTTTCGCCGTTGCGGTAGGCGCCGGTTTCGTCGGCGTGGAACATGAGGTCCCGAGTGGGCTGATAGACGGCGCCCGCCAGAAGCTCGCCGCCGCGCGCGGCGGCGATCGAGACGCACCAGTGGTCGAATCCCGCGGCGAAGTTCGACGTGCCGTCGATCGGGTCGATGTACCACACAATATCCTCATCCGTCAATGGGCGGATTGCCCCTGATTTGTCCAGAAGGCCTTCCGCCTCCTCTGAAACGGCCAGCGAGTCCGGATACGCAGCGAAAACACAGGCTAGGACGATACGCTGAGACTCGGTGTCCGCCTCGGTGACGATGTCGTGAAAGTCGGCCTTGAAATCCACGGTGTGACGCCGTTTGAAGGAAGCGTTCAAGTAAGGGCCCGCGGCGCGCGCAGCGTCCATGGCGGTCCGGGAAAGAGAGATTGACAGAGCCATGCACTCATGTTTGCACACTTCTCGAGGATGGGTACAGATGCCCGTAAATCAACCTCGGGGCGGATCTGAAGGCCTTGACGGCCGATGGATCACACATGTGTAATTTACGTGTAGTAAGCCCTGAGGAGGACAGCGTGCTTAAATCTCTTTCTGCTCCGAATGCACACACCGGCGCGGACTCATATGTCGAAGAGGCTCAGCTCCTTATGACGGACATCTTCGACCTCGGTTACGACAAGGCCTCTGCGGAAGAGCTCCGCTGGCAAGACTTCGCCCTGTGCGCCGAGACGGATCCCGACATCTTTTTCCCGGAGAAAGGCGGGTCGACGGCTCCGGCGACGAGCGTCTGCGCTTCGTGCCCGGTCCAGGCAGAGTGCCTCGAATACGCCATCTCCAACGACATCCGCCACGGAATCTGGGGCGGGATGTCCGACAACGACCGCAGAAGAATCTCTCGCGAACGCCGCCGGGCCCGTGGCGCCTGATTCCTGGGCGGTGCGCGAGGACGTTCTTGCGATTCTCGCAGTGCGCAGTTTCAGCACCCGCGCGGAGCGGGTGCTGACTGCTGTAGCCGCCGGAAAGCAGCGGCCCACGCGGCTCGTCGTGGCCGTCGCCGCCCAAGAGGATCCGACCGTTCGGGCCGCCGTCGAGTCGACGTGCGGCTCGGTGCCGACCACCACGGTCTTCGTCGGGCCGTGCCCGAATCTGGCGACCGTCGTCGCACGGGCGCGCCGGGAGGTCACAGTCGTCGAGCCGTGGGTGTGGATCCTGCACGAGGATTCGGCCCCGACCTACGACTGCCTGTCCGAGCTGACGGCGGTGGGGGAGCGGTCGACCAAGCTGGGGGCGGTCGGCCCCAAGCAGGTCGGCTGGGACGATCCGGAGCGGCTCGTCGAGGTCGGCATACGGGCCACGCGCAGCGGGCGCAGGGTCCCCGAGATCGACGTCGGAGAGCGCGACCAAGGCCAATACGACATTCGAAGCGACGTTCTGGGAATCGGAACCGCCGGAATGCTCGTGCGGCTCGCCGCGGCGGAGGAGGTCGGATGGTTCGACACCGCCCTCGGCCCCTTCGGCGACGGGCTCGAATTCTCCCGACGGCTCAGGGCCGCCGGGTGGAGGGTCGCCATCAGCCCCGGCGCCTCGATCCAGCACGAGAGGGTCAGCTTCGCCAAGGGCAAGCAGTCGTACGGAAAGCGGCGGGCCGCCCAGCTGCACAACTCGCTCGTGGCCGCCCGCGCCCGCTGGCTGCCCTTCGCCGTGCTCGGCTATGTTGTGGGAGGCCCGATTCGGGCGCTTGCCCGGCTCCTGACGAAGGAGCCGGGTTTGGCCGCGCAGGAGCTGTCCGCCGTCGGCGCGATGGTCGGGATGCTGCCGAAGGCGCTCGCTGCCAGGGCCAGGCTCAGGCGCGTGCGCAAGGTCCCCGCGTCCGTCATAGCCGGGCTGGAGGCCAGCGGGCGGGACGTTCGCGTTGGACGCCGCGCGCGCCGATGGGCCCGCATCGAGGCCGAAACCATGGCCAACCGCCCGGACCCCATCGTTCTCCAAGAGCGGCGCGCATGGCGCGCCTCCACCCGCAAATGGGGAGTGTTCGCCGTCGCGGCCGCCGCGGCCGCAGGCCTGCTGGCGACTATCGACATCCTCGGATCAGAGCTGACCGGAGGCGGGCTCCTTCGCGATTCGTGGACCTTCGGCGACCTCGCCCATTCAGCGGTCCACGCGTGGCTTCCCTCCGGCGACGGCCTCCCCGCCCCCGTCGACGCCCTGTGGATCCTTCTGGCGCCCTTCATCGGGCTCACCGGCTCCACCCTGGGCTCGTTCGCCGGCGCGATCGTCGTCTCCGGCGTCGCACTCTCGGCCCTCACCGGCTTCCTCGGATTCAGGGTTTTGACCAACTCCCCGCAGGTTCGCGCGCTCGGCGCGCTCGGATGGGCCTTCGCCCCGCCGCTGCTGGCCGCCGTTTCCTCGGGCCACACGGCCGCCGTCGTGTGGCATGTGCTCGCCCCTCTCGCGCTCAGGGCGGCCGTTGCCGCGTGGCGCACCGGCTCCGTCCCGGCCCTCGGCTCGGCCGCCATTCTCGCGGCCTACATGTCCGCAGCGGCGCCCGCGACCCTCGCTCCGGCGATCGTCCTCGCCGTCGTCGGCTTCTTCACGAGGTCAAAGGGACGCCGACACTGGCTGTGGCTTCCCGTTCCGGCCCTCGCTGCCCTCGCCCCGACCCTGCGCGCGGCGCTGAACTCGGACGCGCCATGGAGGCTTTTCGCCTCGACGCCGGGGCAGCCCGTCTCGGCCGCGCCTTCCAAGGTCGGGCTTCTCAGCTTCTCTCCGACGTCGACCGTGGAGGCGCCGGGGACCCTGCTGGAGGCTGTTTCGCTCGTGGCGCCGGGGATTCTTCTCGCCCTCGCGCTGCTGGCCCTCGTGCGCAAGCGCAATTCGAGCTCCATTCGAGCAGGCCTCGCCCTGCTCGGAACGGGCTGGGCGTGGGCCGCGGCGTGCTTGGCCGTCCGAACGGGCTCGATCGTCGACGGCAACGGCTATCTGTCCGTGCGCGGATGGGCCGGAATCGGCCTCTCGCTGGCCTTCCTCGGCCTTCTCGTCTCCCTCGTCAGCGCGGGCGACGGGCTTCGAACGGACCTCAAGGAGCGTTCCTTCTCCTTCGTCCAGATCGGGCTGTCCGCCGCAACCGCGGCGGCCTGTGCGGCGACGCTGGCCTTCGTCGGAGCGTGGGGCCTTGCCACGCTCAAAAGGACGCCCAACGACGTCGCGAAGCTCGCCCTCACCGAGGTGAAGTCCAACGCGGCGCCCACGATCGCCGTCTCGGACCAGAAGGGTCCCAAACGCAACAGGGTCCTGGTTCTGTCGACCGTCGAGGGCGGCATTCAGGCGCGCCTGTGGCGAGGCAACGGCGCCGAGCTTCACGAGACGTCGATGGTCGCCTCGCTCATGTCCAAGGGCGACGCGGCCGACCTCTCCCTCACGCGTGCGATCGCCTCGCTCGCCGGAGACTCCGAGGACTTCACGCGGACCGTCGCCGAGCACGCCGTCTCGGTGGTGCTTGTCAAAACGGACGACAGCCCGGCCAATCGTGCCCTCGTCTCCGAGCTCAACTCCGTCGAGGGGCTCGAGTACGTGACGACGGCCGAAGCCGGCTCCTTCTGGCGGATCCGCCAAGAAGGCCACGCGACCTCGAGGCTCACCGCGGGGAAGGGCGAAAAATGGAGGGATCTTCCCTCCGGCGACGTGTCAGCCGACGCGCGCATCCCGTCCTCGGACGGGGGCGGGCGGGTCGCCTTGGCCGAACGCGCGGATTCGGGGTGGCGGGCGAGCCTCGATGGAAAGGAGCTTGAGGCCGTCAAAGGCGGATGGCGTCAAGCTTGGAAGCTTCCCAGCGGCGGCGGGCGCCTGGAGGTCGATTTCGACACGGGCCTCGGCTTGTTCGTGGCCGCGTGCCAGGCGATTGTGGCGGTCGCGGCGGCAGTCACAGCCCTGCCGCTGAAGAAGAGGAGGGCAGGCGAGTGATGAAGCGTCGAATCGTCGGCGGGGTCTCGGCCCTCGCCGTCGCGTGCGCGGGAGGGGCCTTGGCCGTCTCACAGGCGCGCTCCGTCCAGACCCCTCAGCGGCATCCGGCCTCCGCCGTCGCCGCGCCGCCCGCGCCTTTGAGCTTCGCCTGCGGCGGCAAACTTCAGCGGACCGTCGCCGAAGGCGTCAACGTGGGCGAGGTCAACGAGTCCATCAAGGTCCGCTCGTGGATCACAGCCGCCTCGACCGAGGGACGCGACGCCCCGCGCACGCGCATCGACGGCGGACGCAAGGTCCCCGCCGTCGGAAAACTGGCCTTCTCTTCCAGCGAGTCGCCGCTGGAAGGCACGGTCTCGACCGACTCCGTCGCCACGGGCTCGGCGGAGCTTGCGGCGGGCACCTTTCACAGCGCGGCCGCGGGCGATCTGCGCGGCATCGCCATGAACCCCTGCCAAAGGCCGTCCCTCGACCAGTGGATCGTCGGCTCGTCGGCCAAGGTCGGGGTCTCCAATCAGCTCATCCTCGCCAACCCCGGGGCCAAGCCGGTCACGGTCTCCGTCGCAGCGCACGCCGGAATCGGCAAGGCCGAGCTGGGCGCCGACAGCACCGTCGTCGTGCCCGCCGGGCAGACGAAGCGGGTTCTGCTCGACGGCTCGCTCTCCGACCAGGACCGCGTCGCCTTCCACGTCACCGCCCAGTCGGGCGGGGTGGCCGTCTCCATGCAGTCGACGGCGCTCGACGGGTACACCCCCGCCGGAGTCAGCTTCGTCACGCCTTCCCAGGCGGGGCGCAGCCTGACGGTCCCTGGGATCAGGATCGACGACGCCGCCGGCGCGGCGAGCCTGAGAATCGTCAATCCGAACAATTCGCCCGTGTCCGTGAACATATCGACCTTCTCCGAAGCCGGAAAGAAGCCCCTCCCCGGCGGGGAAGCCGTGAAGGTCGCCCCAAGGGCGGTTCTCGACCTCTCGCTGGAGGGGCTTCCGGCGGGCCAAACCTCGGTCTCCGTCGAGGCGTCGGCGCCCGTGGCGGTCGGCGCCCGATCGACCTCCAGGAAAGCCGAGGGCGCTCCGGCCGACGACGCATGGGCCGCGGCTCGGCCCGCCGCGACGTCCGGATCGGCCGTCTACGGCGCAGCCAAGGCGAGGATTGCGGCGGTGGCGGGCGCCCGGCGCGCCGACGTCGTCGCCACGCCGATATCGGAGTCGGGGCGCGAGATGGCGCCCGTGCGCGCGAGCATAGGCCCGGACTCCCAGGGGGTGCTCGAACTGCCGGAGGGGGCCGTGGCGGTCCGCTACGAGTCGAATGCGCCGGTCTCGGCGGCTGTCGCAACGTCCGCGGAGGTCAACGAAGGCGTCGGCATCGACTGGGTTCCCCTCGCCTCCTCGGGGCTCGCGGAGGAAAGCCGAAGAATCGCCCTGGGATGAGGCGGCGCCTCACCTTAGGTAGTCGATCTCCTCGGCGGGCCTGCCCAAGGCGCTGGCCAGCTGCTCGGTCACGACGTCGTGGATGAACACACGCGGATCGAGTGTGCGTTTCGCCGCTTGGAGGATGGGCATGCGGTAGAAGACGATCCGCCCCGTAATCTGCGCCCCGCGCTCAAAGGGCAGGTATCTGGCCAGCGGGATTCCCCGCTCCCACGGCGCCGGGTCGCTCTCGGGCACGTCAAGCACCCCGTAGTCGATATGGGCCATCTCGTCGCCGAGTATTTGCCGGTATTGCGCCAAGTCCGCGGCGACGACGTCGTCGAACTCATCGGCGCGCGTGCGCCAAGCCGGGACTGAAAAGGGGATGACGGGGCCGCGCAGCCCGCGCCCGTGGCGGTCGCGGCGCCGGGCGTGGCCGCGAGAAGGAATGTAAGACCGCGGCATGTGTTCAAGCCTAGCGTCCCGCGCGTCGTTCGCGCCGGTGATGGTACCGTTGGTGGCTGTGAGCCACGTCCGTCAATGTTCCCGTCAGTCCTGCCATGAGCCCGCCGTAGCGACGATGACGTACGGGTACGAAGACGCCACTGCGGTTATCGGGCCGCTGTCTCCGGCGGCCGAGCCGGGGGCGTTCGACCTGTGCGCCGCGCACGTCAAATCCGTCACCGTTCCGCACGGTTGGCAGATGGTCAGGCTCCAAACGGAATTCGCCCCGGCGCCCCCTTCGACCAACGACCTTATGGCTTTGGCCGACGCGATTCGGGAGGCTTCCCTGCGTGAGCCGCCGGCGCCCGAGCCCGCCCGCCGCGAGGTTCGCCGGCCGGCGGACATCGCCGCCCCTCCCCGGGCGAGGGTGCGGCTCAGCCTCGTTCCGAGCCCGGAGGAGGGCGCCGACGCGCCCGATCCGTGGATCGAAGAACAAGAATCCGACGACGAGGAAGACAAGGAATGACTCTGCGAAAAGGACGTGAAGCGCCGCCTGGCTCGGCGGCGCAGCCGGAGCTCCCCGAGTGGGTGCTCAATGCTCTGCGATGCCCCGTGAGCGGAGCCGAATTGGAGCTTTTCGACGGGCCCCAGGGGGTAGAGCTCGTCGCTGCGGAGGGGGCGGACCCGAGGCTCGCCTATCCCGTGCGCGACGGGATCCCGGTTCTTCTGGAGCACGAAGCGCGCCAAATCGGCTGACGCCCGCCGGCGGCTTCGGATCGCATCGACGCGCCCCGCAGGACTCACCCGCCTTTTGAGACCCACGGTCTCCAACTAGTGTGGGCATCTGCAAAAATCACCCATAAACATGAGACTATAGGCATATGAGCACACGTATCCTTGTTGTTGACGACGATCCGAGCATTGCAGAGATGCTCGCGCTTCTGCTCGAATCGGAGGGCTTCGAGGTGAGCGTGTGCGCGACGGGCAACAACGCGCTTCCCCTTTTCCGAGCAGATCGACCGGACCTCGTTTTGCTTGACGTCATGCTTCCGGGGCTCGACGGCGTTTCGGTCTGCCGTCTCATCAGGGAGGAGTCGGACGTGCCCATCATCATGATGAGCGCCCGAACGGATTCCGTCGACGTCATCGCCGGCTTGGAGGCCGGCGCAGACGACTACGTCACCAAGCCGTTTGAGAATTCCGTGCTCCTGGCCAGGGTCAAGGCCCGCCTTCGCCGCCAAGAGCCCGAGCACGAGGTTCTGCGGGTCTCCGATCTGACGATCGACCTCAAGGCCCATCAGGTGCAGCGGGCAGGGAAGGTCCTCCATCTGACGCCGCTGGAGTTCGAGCTTCTGTCCGTCCTGGCGCGCAAGCCTTGGCAGGTGTTCTCGCGCGAGGAGCTCCTCGAACAAGTGTGGGGATACCGGCAGTCCTCGCACGACCCCCGGGTCGTCAACGTCCACATACAGCGCCTGCGCTCGAAGGTCGAGCACGACCCCGACCATCCCGAGGTCGTCCTCACCGTTCGCGGCGTCGGCTACCGGGCCGGCGCGGTCCAAGAGTGAGCCTCCGAGGGTGAGCACGTCCCGCGCTTTGCGCGCCAGCGCCAGGGGAGGGCTCGCCGGAGCCCTCCGCGTTCGCGTGCGCGCACTGCGCGAGTGGCTTCGATCCTCCCTGACCGCCAGGGTGGTGGCGAGCATCTGCGTCATCGGCATCCTCCTAGTCGGCCTCGTCGGGACGATCGTGCTCCACCAGGTCAATCGCCAGCTTTTCGATCGGGCCGTCTCCACCCATCTCGACCAGTATTCTTCCGCGAGCTCCCGGGCCAAAGCCCAGATTGAAACGGCCAACGCGCCCGCGGCGGGCCAGCTCCAGCAAATTGCGAACGAGCTCGTCGCATCCCAGAACAATCCCGACGGCGCCATCGTCGGAGCCGCCTTGCTGCGCTCTCCCAAGCAGCCCGAGGCGACGTCGTTCGAGATCGCCGAGCCCGCCACGGAGTCCTCCTCGCGCATCCGCACGCGCATCACCGCCGAAATGAAGAAAGCGGTGGCAGACGACGACGCCGTGCACTGGCAGTCGATCGAGGTGCAGACGTCTGCGGGAAACAAGGTTCCGGGCATCATCGTCGGCTCGCGGCTCAACCTCCCGGGCGCGGGATACTACCAGTTCTACGTCGCCTACTCTTTGGAGTCCGAGGAGTACACGACGGGCATCGTCACGAGCATCCTGACCGTCGGCGCCAGCGTGTTCCTCCTTTTCGTGGCCGTCAGCGCCGCCCTCATCGTGCGCCTCGTTCTGCGGCCTGTCCACGAGGCCTCGCGCAATGCGAGCATTCTGGCGCAGGGCGGCTTCGACGCCCGAATGGAGGTCAAGGGCCGCGACGAGCTCGCCCAGCTCGCCCGCTCCTTCAACCAGATGGCCTCCTCGCTTTCGGACCAGTTCACCCAGCTCGAGCGGATGTCCAAGGTGCAGCAGGAGTTCGTCTCGGCGGTCTCGCACGAGCTCCGCTCCCCGGTCACCACGATTCGAATGGCGGGCCAGCTCATCTACGACCGGCGCACCGACCTGCCGTCGGTTTTGCGCCGCAGCGCCGAATTGCAGCACGACCAGCTCATTAACCTCGACGTCATGCTTTCCGACCTTCTCGAGATTTCCCGCTACGACGCCGGCGCGATGACGCTGGCGAGCACCAAGGCGGACTTGCGGGAGATAGCCGACGCCGTCGTCAAGGCCCAGAGGCCGCTGGCCGAATCCAACGGGGTGGAGGTCATCGTCGAGTCGCGCGGCGACACGCAGGCCAAGGTCGAGCCGCGGAGGATCGAGCGGATCGTCCGCAACCTCGTCGTCAACGCCCTCGAACACGCCGAGGGCAAGCCCGTGCGGGTCCTGGTGGTCGGCGGCGAGAACGCGGTCGCCGTCGAAGTCTCCGACAGGGGGATAGGCTTGTCCGAAGAGCAGGCGGCCCACGTCTTCGATCGGTTCTGGCGAGCAGACACCGCCAGGGTGCGCAAATCCGGCGGCACGGGCCTCGGGCTGACCATTGCGCGCGAGGACGCCATGCTTCACGGCGGCCGCCTCGTGTGCGCGGGCGAGGTCGGCGTGGGATCGACCTTCCTTCTCAGCGTCCCGCGCGAGGTCGGCGAACAGTACACGAACCCTCTCACGCTGCGGGTCGCGGCGGCCGAGGAGACTTGGGGCGGCGCCGTCGTCGTCGCTGGGCCGACGCCGGAATCCGCCGACGCCGGAGACGACGCGCAAGAAAAGAAGAACATCGACGGCCGCGCCGGGGAGGCGGCGGAAGGGGAGAGCCATGAATAGAATGCGCCTGGGGGCGCTGGTGGCCGCGGTGCTGCTGGCGCTCGCCGGATGCGCCGAGATTCCCCGATCGGGCCCCGTCGACAGGGTTTCGCCGTCGACCAACAGCGAGCCGCCCATCGGCCTTTCGGCCCAGCCTCCGGCGGAGGGGGCCACGCCCGAACAGATCGTCAACGGCTTTCTTTTGGCCAGCCAGGCGGGGTTGGACGACGATTTTTCCGTGGCGCGAGAGTATCTCCACGCGGACGCAGCATCGAACTGGAAGCCGCTCGCGCAGGTCAGGGTCTACCCCAATTCTCAGAACATCGCACTCAACACGCTCGACAGCGGGGCTGTCCGCGCGACGGTCGGCGCCCACGGATCGGTGTCTTCGCAGGGGATCTTCACGGAGGCGGCCAACGACGCCGTATCGACGTCGGAATTCTCCCTGGCCAAGAACGCGAACGGCCAGTGGCGAATAGTCTCACTCGACGACGGCATCTTCCTCTCGGAGAACATCTTCTCTCAGAAATTCGCGGAGATTCCGCTCTACTTCCTTTCCTCGGACTCGAGCTCCCTCGTGGCGGATCTGCGCTACTACCCGAAGAAGTCCTTTGCCACCAACGCCATCAACGGCCTCATTTCCGGGCCGTCTCAATGGCTGGCCGACGGCGTCCACACGGCCATACCGGCGGGGACGCAGCTGACGAAGACCGTCGACGTCGCCAACGGCGAGGCGTCCGTCGATTTGTCGAGCCAGGCGCTGTCCGCATCTTCCTCGCAGCAGGCTTTGATGATCGCCCAGATCAGGCACACCCTGGGGACCTCGAACGACGTGAGATCCGTCAAGCTCACCGTGGAGGGGTCGCCTCCCGGCGTCGACGCCGTCAAATCCCTTCCCTCCTACCCGTTCGGATCCTACCCCGTCTCCGTCGTGTCGAACGGGGCGCCGGCGACGGTGCTCAAAGCGGGGGAGATCCAAAGCAAGGGGAGGGGAGGAGGCAATCGCCACCTCGACTCGATCGCGGCCAGCTATCAGGCGGGGCAGTCCGCCTTCGCGGCGACCGCGAACAACGCGACGCAGCTGTTCGCCTTCGACGCCGAGAAGGAAACGTGGTGGAGTGTCAAGGAGGGGCGCAATCTTCTGTCTCCCTCGTACGACTCTTCCGGTTGGATCTGGTCGG
>NZ_DBHHEV010000039.1:0-9014 GCF_057238965.1 Peptidiphaga sp. | reverse complement strand
AGCGCGAGAACGGAGGGTCCCTCATCGTGGCCAACCCGTCGGTCGGGCGAGAGAAGGCCGTCGGCGTCTCCTGGCTCAGGGGGGCGAAGGTTCGCGACATCGCGGTCTCGCGAGACGGCTCGCGGATCGTCGTGGTCAGCGAGCTGGCGGGAACGCCCACAATCCAGGTCGCCGCAATCCACCGCAACGCCGACTCTGAGGACGAGCCCATGCAGCTCGGCGACCCTATGACCATAGGCCAGAGCATGGTCGACGTCACGGACGTCGCCTGGATCGGCCCCACCAAAATAGCCGTGCTCGGACGGGCCTCGGCCGGGTCCGACCGCGCCCTGTACTCGGTGAAGATCGGCGGGCCCTCCGAACGGCTCATGGCGCCTTACACCGGCGCCGTCGCCATCACCGCCGGTCGCGACGAGGGGTCGATCATCGTCTTGACCGACAAGAACGTGGCCTATTCGCGAGAGGGCGGATCATGGCGGGCGATAGCAAGCTCCGTCACCGCCGTGGCGCTTCCCGGCTGAGCGGGATTGCCGCGGCAGGTGGTTCGCGGCCAGCGCGCAGCGACGTTGGCGTCCGCCTCGTCCCGGCGGGCGGACTTGCCGGAACGGCGGCGAGCAAAGCAGGCGCCGCATTACGCGGCCGGCGCCGGACGAGGCCCCGCGGCACGTCGCCTGTGGATATGTGGACACGCCGCCCTGCGCACCTTGCAGGGGCGAAGATCGAGCTGTGTTCGACGAGCTTATGGATTTGGTCTTCCCTCGGTCCTGCGCCGGCTGCGGGGCGTGGGACACGTCGCTGTGCGCAGCCTGCGCATCGGATCTGGCAGGGTCGTGGATGGACGCGTCCTGGCGCGCCCCCTACCTGCTCCACCCGAGATTGAGCCGTGAAGGGCTGGCCGTGCCCGGCGACTTTGAACCGGCCTTTCCCGTCCTTTCCCTCGGCGAGTACCGAGGGAGGCGGCGGCGCGCGATCATCGCATGGAAGAACGTCGTCGACCGCGAACTCACCGACGCCGTCTCCCGCATTGTCGAGGCCCGCGCCTTGGAGCTGGCCGGCGCGCTGCGGCCGCGGGACGCCGAGTCCGCAGGCGCGCCGCAAGCCGACGGGCGGATTCTCGTGGTTCCCGCCCCTTCGCGATTTCGCAGGAGGCACGACGGGAGGTTCGTTGCGGGGCACGTCGCTCAAGCGGCGGCGAAGGGGCTGACCGAGGCGGGCGTGCGGGCCGACGCCGTCGACGCGCTGAGAACGGGAAGCGCGCGAGGCTCGGGGCTTCGGGGGCGGCGCCGGAAAACGTCTTTCATTCGGGCGCGCCGCGAGTTTCGCACGGAGCTAAATTGCGTGGTGGCCGACGACGTCCTCACATCCGGCGCGACACTGGCCGGATGTGCGTGTGCGCTGGAAAAGGCCGGTGCAAGGGTGGTCTGCGCCGTCGTCCTCGCAGCGGCGGCCGACCCGAGAAATCGAAAGGCAAATGTGATTTAAACCTCGCCCGGAGGCCCGCGGTCGATTACAATGAATGCATCGACGCGAACGCCCCGACGGGGCGGCCGTCTCCGGAAAAGGGGGTGATCTTCTCTGAGATTGCGTGAGATGCAGCGCCAGTTCCATTAAAATCACATCCCCAAGGAGAGCATTGTGGAGATTATCGTCAAAGGTCGAAACGCCGAAGTTTCCGACCGTTTCCGCACCCACGTCAACGAGAAGCTCTCGAAGATCGAACAGTTCGCGCCGAGGGCGCAACGGGTCGACGTCGAGATAACCCACGAGCCCAATCCCTCCCAGGCGGAAGTCTCCGAGCGAATAGAGATAACCGTCATCGACAAGGGCCCTGTCATACGCGCCGAGGCCGCCGCGTCCGATCGGTACGGGGCCCTCGACTTGGCGTCGGGAAAGCTTCTCGAGCGGCTGAGGCGCGCGCGTGATCGCCGCAAGGAACACCGACGCCCCGACTCCCACGTGAGTGCGCCGCTGACGCTGACGCCGAAGGACGTCAACATTCCCAAGGCCAAGGAGCAGGCGGCCCAGGAGACGGCCAAAGTCCCGACCGTCCCCGGCGAGGAGGTCGAAAACCAGCTGGGCGATTCGCCCGTCGTCGTCCGCCAAAAGCTGTACGAGGCGCAACCCATGTCGGTCGACCAGGCCCTGTACGAGATGGAGCTCGTGGGCCATCCCTTCTATCTCTTCATCGACGAGGAGACGAAGCAGCCGTGCGCCGTCTACCACCGCCGCGGGTGGACGTACGGCGTGATTCGCTTGGACACCCGAACCGTCTGACCGACGCGGGGGCGACGCCGAAAAGAACGGCGCCGCCCCCGCCGCGGTTTGGTGGGCCGCGCCACGCAGTGCAACGTCGGGGGCTCCTTCCGGGATAAGCTTTTCCTCGGTTCTCTCGAGGAAGGACATACGTGGACAAACGTCACTACAACGTCGCTGTGATCGGCGCCGGCCCCGCAGGCATATACGCCTCGGACATCCTGTCAAAGTCCGATCTTGACGTTTCCATCGACCTGTTCGAACGGCTGCCTGCGCCCTACGGGCTGGTTCGATACGGAGTCGCCCCCGACCATCCCCGCATCAAGGCGATCATCGACGCGCTGTACAACATTCTTCAGCGCGGGGACATCCGGCTGCTCGGCAACGTCGACGTCGGCTCGGATGTGACCTTGGCCGAAATGCACGAGCATTACGACGCGATCATCGTCGCCACGGGGGCGCTTGCCGACGCCCCGCTCGACATTCCCGGCGTCGACCTTCCCGGCTGCTACGGCGCCGCCGACTTCGTCGCCTGGTACGACGGCCATCCCGACTTTCCCCGCAGCTGGCCCCTTGAGGCGACCGACGTCGCCGTCCTCGGCGTCGGGAACGTCGCCCTGGACGTCTCCCGGATTCTCGCCAAGCACGTCGAGGATCTCATGCCGACCGAGATTCCGGGCAACGTCGCCGCCGCGCTCAAGGACAACCCGGTGCGCGACGTGCACGTCTTCGGCCGCCGCGGCCCCGCGCAGGTCAAGTTCACCCCGATGGAGCTGCGTGAGCTCGGCCACGTCCCCGACGTCGACGTCGTCGTCTACCCTGAGGATTTCGAGTACGACGAGGCTTCGCAGGAGGCCGTCGAGAGCAAGAAGATGACGAAGCAGGTCGTCGACCAGCTCACCAATTGGGTGTTCCAAGAACCCGAGGACCTCACCGCCTCGCGCCGCATACACATCCACATGCTCCAGCAGCCCGTCGCGATTCTCGGCGACGGCAAGGTCGAGGCGATCCGCATGGAGCGCACCCGGCTGCGGGGCGACGGATCGGTCGAGGGGACCGGCGAGTACATCGATTATCCGGTGCAGGCGGTCTATCGCGCGGTCGGCTACGCCTCCAGCCCGATCGAAGGGGCGCCGTTCGACGATGAGAAGCGCGTGATCCCGAACGTCGGAGGGCGCGTGGTCGAGGACGGGAAGCCGGTGAACGGGCTCTATGCGACGGGATGGGTCAAGCGCGGCCCCGTCGGCCTCATTGGATCGACCAAGTCGGACGCGCAAGAGACGATCGCCAACCTCGTCGAGGATGCGAACGCCGGCAGGCTTTCCGCGACTGGAACCCCCGACGGCGGGGAAGGCGTCGTCGCCTTGCTGAACGAGCGGGGCGTGCGGTATACAACCTGGCACGGCTGGGAGCTTCTCGAAGCCTTCGAGAAGGAGATTGGCGAGGCCGAGGGGCGCAAGCGGATCAAGGTCGTCGAACGCGAGACCATGACGGCCGTTTCGCGGGGCGAGGAGCACGACGGGAAGCTGTACTGACGTCCGTGCGGGCCCCGCCGGGTCGCGCGGGCCCCGCCGCACCCTCCTCGCGAGTCTCTCCGCCTCCTTCTGCTGCGTCCGTTTCAGCTCTGGGGCCTGTCGGCGACAGGTCGGCTGCCTCGCCGCCCCCGACAGGCCCGGAACTCGTCAGCGGTAGTTTTGGAATTGGAGGGCGCAGTCGACGTCCGCGCTTTTGAGCAAAGCGATCGTCTCTTGAAGGGCGTCGCGAGACTTCGATGAGACGCGCAGCTCCTCGCCTTGGATCTGCACTTTGACCCCTTTGGGCCCCTCGTCGCGCACGAGCTTCGATAGCTTTTTCGCGTTTTCCTGGCTCAGGCCCCGCTTGAGGGTCCCTACGAGCCTGTGCTCCTTGCCCGATTGCTTCGGCTCGCCGTCGCCGACGTCGAGCGACTTGAGCGAGACCCCGCGGCGCACGAACTTGGTTTGCAGGATGTCGTAGACGGCCAAAACCCGCTCGGGGGCGTTCGCGGTCATCGTGATCGTCTCGCCGGAGAGCGCGATCGATGCGCCCACTCCTTTGAAGTCGTAACGTTGCGAGATCTCCTTGGCGGTTTGGTTGACTGCGTTGTCGACTTCCTGGCGGTCGTACTCGGAGACGACGTCGAAGGACGAATCTGCCATGGATGCTCCTTTCGCCCGCGGCGGCGGGGGTGTTTCGTTGATTTGGCGCGGCGGTTCCCGTTTCTGAGAATGGGAGCCCCCGCCTCGTGACTCGCGTCTCCCATTCTACGGAAAATTTGACATGTACTGGGATCACCCTGGTAATCTCGTCTGGCGATGTCCGGGAAACCGAGCATTGTAAGGCGGGTTTCCTGAGCGGCCAAAGGGATCTGACTGTAAATCAGACGCGTGAGCTTCGGGGGTTCGAATCCCTCACCCGCCACGCGGTCAACCGCATGAGCGTGATTGGCGTCACCGAACTCCGGGCCACTGCCCGGATTGTTTGTTGATAAGCTTGTCCGCGCTGCCCCGATAGCTCAGTCGGCAGAGCGTCTCCATGGTAAGGAGAAGGTCAAGGGTTCGATTCCCTTTCGGGGCTCTGGTCGCGGCCCAGGCCGCGACCGCTGCGGCGGGGTAGCTCAGCTGGTCAGAGCGCACGACTCATAATCGTGAGGTCGCGGGTTCAAGCCCCGCCCCCGCTACGGTCGCGAAGCGGCCCTCGCTTTGTTGACAAAACAAGAGGAGTTAGAAAGTGGCTAGCAAGTCTCAGGATGTTCGCCCCAAGATCACCCTCGCCTGCGAGGACTGCAAGGAGCGCAACTACATCACGAAGAAGAACCGTCGCAATACGCCGGATCGTCTTCAGCTGAAGAAGTACTGCCCGAGGTGCAACAAGTCGACGTCTCATCGCGAGACTCGCTGATCGCTCTGCCCTAGCAGATTCAAGCCCGCGGCTTTGGCCGCGGGCTTTTGCCGTCCAGTAGACGGGCTTCGGCGTCGTGCGCCTGTGGCCTTGTGCCGCGTCCCCGTCCTTCCTGCGCTGCTCCGCCATGCCGTCCGTCCCCTCGCGAATTCCGCCAAGGGCCCTGTCAAAAGCGTCGGCTACAGGGTTGCGCCGACGCCCAGAAGACGCTGCGCCCAAGGGGGCCCGACGCTCCAGGAAAACCCTTCGTGCGCCTACCCCGTCGGCGACACGCACAAGGGAGCCTCCCGGCGCTCCAGAAAGGCCCGGCGTCTCAGGAAGCGAACCCCGTGGGCGCCTCGGGAGGAGAATCCCGTGCCGCTTGGTGTGCCCGCCGCCTGGCTGTGCCCGCCGCCTGGGCGCCTCCGTCTCTTGGTATGCTCAGCCCGTGAGTTGCAGCGTTCCAGAGCATTCAGCAGTGCCTCCCGTCCCTTCGGCGCCCTTGCCCGCCACCCGTGCAAGAGTCGGAGCCAGTTCCTTCGCCGAGTTGACGACCTTTGCCGTGGGGGGCTCCTTCGATCGGCTCGTTGAGGCGTCGAGCGAGGAGGAGATCGTTGAGACGGTCCGTGAGGCCGACGCCGAAGGAGTCCCCGTCATGGTTCTCGGCGGCGGCTCGAACGTTTTGGCCGCCGACGGCCGTTTTCCCGGCGTCGTCGTGCGCGATGTGCGCCAGAGCATCGTCCTCAGGCAAGAAGGAGGGTGCGAAGGGGCCAACCTTCGGGTGAGCGCGGGAACCCCATGGGACGACTTCGTCGTCCACACGATCGCCAACGAGTGGATGGGCGTCGAAGCGCTTTCCGGAATCCCCGGAACGGTGGGAGCGGCCCCGGTCCAGAACATCGGAGCCTACGGGCAGGAAGCAGGCGGATCGATCGCCGGAGTCCGCGTTTACGACCGCGCGACCGGCAGGGTCGACTACCTGTCTTTTTCCCAGATGGAATTCGGCTATCGGACGTCCGTTGTCAAGAAGAGCCTGAAGGAAGGTTGGGGCCCCAGCCCGCGGCACATCGTGCTCGACGTCGATTTCCAGCTGAGGATCGCCTCGCTTTCCGCCCCCGTTCAATACTCCCAGCTTGCCCAGCTGCTCGGCGTGCAGCCGGGCGAGCGCGTGCCTTCGGTCGCTGTGCGCGACGCGGTTGTGGAGCTTCGCCGGTCCAAGGGCATGGTTCTGGACGACGCCGATCGAGACACCTATTCGGCCGGCTCGTTCTTCACCAACCCCGTCTTGAGCGAGGCCCAGGCTGCCAGGCTGCCCGACGACGCCCCGAAGCACGGGCTGCGCGACGGCAGCCGCACCGTCCTCGGCGCAGCCGCCCCGCGAGTCGAGGGGCAGGTGAAAACCTCCGCAGCCTGGCTCATTGACCACGCGGGATTTCCGGCCGGGTACGGAATGCCGGGGCCCGCGGCGCTCTCGACCAAGCATGCGCTCGCCTTGACGAACCGCGGGGGAGCGACGGGCGCCCAGATGCGGGAGCTGGCGCGAACCATTCGCGACGGCGTGCGTGAGGCCTACGGCGTGATTCTGGAGGCTGAGCCGACGATTGTCGGCGGCCTGGACTGACCTGGTTCGTCCCCGCGCCTCCTGGCGTTTCGTTTCTGCCGTGGGAGCGCGCCGCTTCGTTTCAGGCACCGTGTGCCTCCGCGTCGTCATCGTTCGAAGGATCTGCGGCCAGCCAATCCTGGATCTCGGCTTTCCACGTGCGCTTGGACGCCTCGTCGGCGAAGCTTGCCTCCACCGACGAGGACGCGAGGGCGGCGAGTTCGGCGTCGTCGAAGCCTTGCTCGCGAAGCGTCTCGTACTGGGCGGTCAGGCGTGAAAGGAAAAGAAGCGGGTCGTCGGCGCCCAAAGCGATCGTCGCGCCGGCGTCCATGAGCGTGCGAACGGGCACCCCCGAAGCCTCCGAATAGACGCCCAGGGAGACGTTCGACGCCGGGCACACCTCGAAGGCGACGCCCTCGTCGATGACCCGCCTGAGGACGTCGGGGCTCTCCGCCGCGCGCACGCCGTGCCCCAGACGCGTGGGTTTGAGAAAGTCGAGGACTTCGCGAAGGTGCTCGGGGCCAAGAAGCTCTCCGCCGTGGGGCACCGACCTCAGCCCCGCTTTTCGCGCGATGCGGAACGCCGACTCCCATTCGGATGTGACGCCCCGCCTTTCGTCGTTGGACAGGCCGAAGCCGACGACGTCCCCCGCCCCGTCCCCGGCGTACTTGGCCGCCAGGCGGGCCAGGGTGCGGGCTTCCAAAGGATGGCGGATGCGCGAGGCTGCGACGATTACGGCCACATCCACGCCGGTCGCGCGGCTGGCGGCCGCGGCCTCGTCCAAGACGATCTCGAGCGCCGGGGTGATTCCGCCGACGAAGGGCGCGTACGACGTGGGATCGATCTGGATCTCGAGGCGGCGCGAGCCTTCGGCGGCGTCGTCCTCGGCGGCCTCTCGGACGATGGTGCGCATGGCCTCCTCGCTGCGGACCGTCTTCCGCGCCGCATCGTAGGCGCGCTGGAAGCGGAACCACCCGCGCTGGTCCGCCGGCACCTCGATTGCGACGTTGTCCGTCAGCCCCTCGGGCAGGCGGACGCCCTGAGCCTCGGCCATTCGCTCGAGGGTGCGCACGCGCATCGACCCCGTGAAGTGCAAGTGAAGATGTGCCTTGGGGAGGCGGTTGAGATCGCGCACGCATACATTTTCCCATATGTTGAATACCCCGGTGCCGGATCGACACCCCGGTCGTCCGCAGGTCGCCCGGCCCGAACCTCGCCGAGAGGCGGCCATGAACCGACGACCCCGCTGTTTGCGGGCAGTCGCTTCGATCTTCCCGTTGTGACTGCGCCTTTGTCGTCGCCCCGGTCGTTCCGAGGCGCCGTCCAGGCCATTTTCTGGCGCGGCGTCCCCGCGCTGTCGGGTTGTCCCCGAATGTGCCGTCCATCGCCGCCCCGCCGCAAGCGGCGTCCCCGCGCTGTCGGGTTGTCCTCACCCCGATCGGCCAGGACGCAAGATATGAGAATCGCCCCGGATGTGGGAAAGTTGAACGCATGAGCACTGTCGAAACGGTCCCGACGTTGAACGCCGACGGCGGTTCCGCGTACGGTGAAGTTGCGAATGACGCGACTGCCTCCGACGGGCGTCGGGACTCTGCCGAAGGTTTGAGCGCCGCCGAACGGCGCGAAACGTTCAGAAGCCGTTTGGGACGAGCGGCAGCCTACTCGGCGTATATGTTGGCTGCCGCTCCCGTCCACCTGGGCATGTTCATCGCCGTCGCAGTGCTGATGTTTCTGGGGGCGGGGATTGCCTTGATCGGGGGTGTGGCACTCCTGCTTCTGGGGATCATGGTCGCCAGGCTCGGGGCCGTCGCCCAACGCCGCCTCAATGAGAGGGCCGTCGGAGGGGAGCGCCCGGAATCCGTCTACGTGACGCCGGAGCGTCGCAAGAAGATAATCGGCTTCTTATATCCGTTGCGCGATCCGCAGTCGTGGCTTGACGTGCTGTGGGTGTTCGCTTCGTTTCCCATCGCCATCGGCAATGCGGTCTTTGCGTTTGTCTGGATTGTCGCAACGGCCGTCGGCCTTGCCCAGCCGATCATCCTGTTGCTCTTCAAAGCGACGGGAATCGACTATACAGGCGTCACGGGATCGGCGAACGTTTCGTACCCGCCCGTCGTCGACGCGGGATTGGGATTTTGCTTCGGTCTGCTTTTGCTGTTGTACGGACCATATCTGATCAAAGCCTGCGGAAAGATTCAGTTTCATCTTGCTGATGTGTTGTTGTTGCGGCGTGCTCGGGATCGGGCGGATATTGAGCGGTTGA
>NZ_DBHHEV010000038.1:8341-21082 GCF_057238965.1 Peptidiphaga sp. | reverse complement strand
CATTACAGCATACAAGCCCGTTGCGAGTCTCAATGCACCTTCTGGTGCTCAGTGCTTTCCGACAAAGAAGATCGTTCGAGGTGACTCACACCTTCGCAGGTCTCAATGCACCTTCTGGTGCTCAGTGCTTTCCGACCACACGGATGGGGTGGGACCCAATCGGGGTTGACATAGCTGTCTCAATGCACCTTCTGGTGCTCAGTGCTTTCCGACTCAAGTCTGACCACCCGGAGTTCGCCACCGTCTCGACAGGTCTCAATGCACCTTCTGGTGCTCAGTGCTTTCCGACTCCGCCCCTGGAAAACCGCGCCACAACGCCGTTTACCGGAACGAAATCGCCGCCGACCTGGAAAGCACCACATCGAATCGGCCCGCACCTGTCCAATTAAACCACACAACCGCGAAAAACCGCCACAAAACGACCCAGCGCCGCCGACGCCCCCTACCCGCTGGTACGCCACCGACTTTCAACGAACCCAAGCCAAAAAACCGACACCTCACAACTACGCCACGGTAAACACCGCAACTAAGGCCACCGACGATTGTCCCTGCGCAGACACGACGGACTGCATCCCGCTGACCGCCGCGCCCCGACCGTCCGCCGTTTTCATGTCCACCGTGGCCGCCCTTGGCGCAGCCACGGTGGACCGGGTAGAACATAGGCCGGCATACCGGGTAGAACAGAAGCATGCCGAGCACAGTGTTCATCCAGTTCGACGCCCCGGGGGCAGTCCATGCCACGCCACGTCGGCTGCACGCCGCCGTCGGTCACATCTTCGACCTTCCGCCCAGGATTTCCGCCGAGCGCGCACGCCGCATTCCCTCCCTCGCCGCGCGGCCTGCGCACGACGTCGGCGGTCCAAAGCCGTATTCGCTCGGCGACATGACGCAGGCGCCGGGAAGATTCGGCGTCGAACTGCGTTTGCTGGACGACAGGCTGCTCGACCCGCTCGACGCCTGGCTCGCCTGGGGCGGCGTGCTCTACGTAGGAAACGGAGGCGAGTCGACGGCCGCGCTTGCCGCGCTCGAAGCCCAGGTGCTGGAACGCGTCAGTTGGGAGGACATTGCCGCCGCCGACGCCGCCACAGCGTGGGACGTGGACATCCTCACGCCGGTCGTCTTCACGTCGAAGGGGCGGCACGTCCCCGAGATCACAGCGGCGTCGCTGGCCACCAGCCTTCAAAACCGCTGGTGGGCATGGGACCGCGCGACGGCGCCCGACCGCGTCGACCGGGCCGCCGTCGCCGATGCCTTCGCCGTCGAAGACCGCACCCATATCGTCGGCATCGGCCTCGGCATGCCTTCCGGCGGCAGCCGCGGACGTCTGTCCGCGAGACGAATCGAGGCCTCCGAGGGGAGCCTCCGGATTCGCGCGCGCGACGACGCCGACGAATCCCAGGTGCGGCTGTTTTCGCGCCTCATGGCTCTGGCGCGATTCACCAACGTCGGCTCTCACACCGGGTTCGGCATGGGTGTGCTCAGGGTCGAGCCGACGGCGTGACGCTTTGCCGTTTTCGCCCGCTACTGCGGCGAAAGCCTTTGGCCGCCGAGCATTCCCCTCCCGGCGCTGCTTGCGCCCACAAAGCGCCGCTTCACCCGCCGGATCGCCGCGAGCGCCTGCCCGGCGCCGACGCGTTTCCGCCGTCGTGTCACAAGCGTCTGTCCGAGCGCCGGGAGTCTCTTCGCGAACGCCTGTCTGAACGCCTGCCCAGCCGCCGCACCGCAAGCAACCCGAAAACGATCGAGCCGAGCATGCCCGCGATGAAAATCGGCCACCACGGCCAGAAGGCCCGCGTCGCGGGATAGTTGTCCAAATCCCAGTTGATCCATAGTTCGAGCACCGCCGTCATCGGCATTCCAATGAATGCGAGGCACCCCACCGCCCATTCCATGACGCGCGCCGAGCGCTGCTGCTCCCGCTCAATCTCTTGGTTCTGCTTCTCGATCTGACGTTCCTGGCGGTCCAGCAGGGTTTGCACACTGTCGCGCAGCATCCGGGACTGCTCCACCACGCGATCGACGGCGCTGTCAAGACGCCCGGCTTTCTGCGCCCATTCGAGCACTTTGTCCGTCTGAGTCCCGTATCCGACGTCGACGTTCGTCCACCATTCGGCGGCGAGGAAGGCGACCGCGTCACTGTCGAGCGCAAGGGCCTTTGCGATGAGACGTTCGAGCGCCTCCTCGGTTTCCCCCGAGTTTCGCGGTATTTCGCCTCCCGAGCCAGGGGCGACGCCAACCGACGCCACGCGATAAGCGCTTCCTTCTACCGCATTTCCCCCGTCCGCAAAGAGGCCGTTGGTCGTCTCCTCCAGCTCTGCCGCGAGCGCCGCGAGCTTTTCGGAGAATGTCCGCACCCTGATGCGGTTGAAAAGCGTCAGAAGATAGACGTCCACGTGCAGCGTGCACATTCGCTGAAGCGCATAAAGCGAGAAATCATCCTCGCGCCGCTGCAGGTAGGCCGCCCCGTATCGGTACACGCTGACCGCCCAGCTTCTCGAAAACCTGTGCAGCGCGCGCTTGGCCTCGTCCCAGATTTCTTCCCCGAGCTCGAAGCCTTCCGGCGAGGGCAGATACCCCCATTTCCAGCCCGACGCCGCAACCGCAGCCCGGCCGAGCGACACGTCGCTCGGCATCGCGTCACTGCCTGCCTTCCTTGACGTCGCCTTTCCAGACGGGGCCCTCAGCACGGATCCTCCGCGAATCGCCGCTCTTTGCGACATCCCTCCAGACGCCGTCTCTCCGGGTGCCGTCCGTCCGGGCGCTGTCCCTCCAGGCAAGCTCCGTCCGGACACCGCCGACGTTTCACCGCGCGACGCACGTGCCTCTTCGGCCTCTTGCCGGATTTCCTCGAGAACCTCTTCAGCGACCGGCACGCACAAGCCGTGCTGCAGTTCCTCGAGATCCTCGAGGAACAGGGCCTCCGCATCGCCCGCGTTCCCGACCGCGCCCGCGTCGCTCGCATCGCCGACTGTGCCCGGAACACCAGCACCGCCGGCATCGCCGACATGTCGGCCGTCACTCGCACTGCGGCCAGCGTTAGCATCGCAGCCGCCCTGCCCGGCGACTTCGGCCGGCCGATCAGCGGGAAAGCCCAGCGCCACAGCCGCGCCGGCGGGGTCGCCCAGCAGCTCGGAAGCCGCGGCCGGAACGGCGGGGGAAGCAGCGGGCCGTGCGGCGGCGTCCTCGCTTCCGACGTCGGAAGCGAGGATCCACGCGGCCGTTTCCGCGCGCGGCACCCACGTTATCGTGAAGATCGAGGGGACATCGGACGGGCATTCGACGCTCGCGCCGGGAAACACGACGCTGCCCGCTGGGCATCCGCCGTGGGTTTCAAGGATTCGTGTGAGGGTGGAGGCGAATTCTGGGAACTTTTCCCGCCACCGCAGCGTCCGAAAGAGGCTCGGATAGTCCGGTGAGCAGCCTGCCGGCGTTCCAGCGTTTCCCGGCGTTCCAGCGACGCCGCTTTCCAACGTGCCCGCAGCGGCGGCGCGCTCCGAAACGTTCGCAACGGCACCGATTTGCGGCGTCCCGGCAACGGCGTGGACAGCCAGAAGAAACCTGCACCCGCCTCGCTCATTTTGAACCCACAGCGCCTCGAGCGCGCCTATCCGCAGGGCTGTGCGGCTCGTTTCGTCGCAGACGTGATCAACGAGTTCCGGCAGCCGAAGCGATCGGCGCACGCCCTCCCCCAGAATCTGTTTCGTAGCCTCGGGGCGAAAAGCCATCTCTCGGCTGCGTCTATACAAATAGTTGTTCGACCCCTTGACCTTGACGGAGAAAGGCCTTGCCTCCCAGACGCCCACAGCCTCCGTTCCTTCGTTGAGCGGGTTTTCGGCACCAAAAGTCGCTTCCCAGCCAGAACGCGCAACAGCTTCGACGATCAGCACCATCCGCATCTGACTGGGATCTTTCAAGCGAATGAAGCCGGTGCCCTGCTGCGGAGCGACGGCGTCGGACGAGTTGATGGCTTGCATCATCCACTCCTAGCTATTGACTCTCAACGGATCTTTCCCGCGCGTGCCACATCAGCGTTTAGAAGGGCTCGACAGCGCGGTGAGCCTGTTCCGGATCTTCCGTCTGGTCTTTTGATAAGTGTTTTTCCACGAGCCCAAACCTGTTTCCGAACTTTCGCCTGTGGCCTCATCCTGAGACTCCGAGACCAGATCCAGTTCCTTTAAGCGTATTTTTATGCTCTCGATCATCTTCTCGAGCAATCCTTTGTAATCGTCGAAATCAAGAGCCAACCCCCGCTCCCTCATAAGCGCTTTTACAGCGCCATCGGCCGTAAACTCACCGTGAGCAAAAGCCACTCGGTTTCTAACCAGTTGAAACAGACGCTGAAGTCCGTTGATCTCAAGACTGGTCAACTCATCAAGAGACGACAGATATTCATGCGAAGCCCGTTTTCCAAAGCGTTGCGACTGAGAACCCAGGAGGGGACGATTCAGTACCGCATCGACTTTCTTCTCAGACACTGGAGAATGCTTAAGCATCTCTCCAACCATAACAGCAAGGCGAACTCTGGTATCCGCACCGAGAGATTGCGAACTCCATAGTTCCTTAACCACTTCGAGAACACCAAGAATCGTCTCGATATGCAGATCCTTTTCCGTGTTTTTCGCGTTATATGCTCCAAGATAGCCGTTTCGAAGGCACTCGCAGTCTTTTGAAAGGCTATGCATATCAGCGTCGCCCGCAGCTAGAACTCTCATGGCAGAAAGAAGCTCGAAGTTATCGAGACAAGAGGAGGCTGTCTCTAACAGAGCTTTCTCGGATTCGCGCCCCATCGCAAAACGATGAAGCTGGATCTCATATTGAGAAACCTTCGGCTGTTCCTGTTGGCGCTGATTCTCCTTTCGGTCAAGTCGAGACCGGCCGCCTTTGCTCTCGTTGTCAACAAAACTCACAAGAAAAAGCGGAGCAGCCTGCATAGCGCACCACGATTTGGCTGCGCGCAATGCACCAAAGACCGCTTCCTTCTGTCCCGTCGCTCCCAGCATCACAACCGCTGGCTTAACCCGCTCAAGATTCTCACGAACGATTTGCTCTACTTGGTCAAAGACCTCGTCAGCTGATCTTTCCGAAGCCGCACCTGTCGCAGTCGACAGTGATGCAGCATGTTTCGATGCGTTTTCCTCAGTATCCGACGTATCCTCGTACATCTTCAAAGTCGGTAATGAATTTCTTTGCCACCGATTCCACATGTTTTGGGGGACTGAGTCGCGACATTTTTTGGCAGCCACACATGACTGACAGTTTGAGGAATACAAAATCATAAAATCTATGGGGATGCTGGGTTTGTCACGTAGTGTCGCGCGGGGAAAGGCAGTCACAATCTCACGCGACGCTTCTCGACCCAGGATCTTCTGCACAACCGTCGGAGGTCGGTTCTTATTGCCTTGGGCAAAAACAACTAAAACGCTTCCTTTGTCAGGGCGTTTCATCCACGAAGGCACGATCTCACGCAGTTCCGAGTTGAATACCGCTTGGATGTCCTCTGACGAGGGTTCACGTGCCTCGTGTGTGGCGTCCTTCCCGGCCTTATTAAGCAAAGAGATCCTAGTCCTGCCGTCCGTCTGACCAGCTAACCACTTATCGGCGCGGTATGCCTTGCTGCCCATCATTTCACAACGGCGTTCGGCATTCTTAACTGCGTCCCCCGCCTGGATCGAGTAGGGAGAGCCTTCCTCAACATGCCCCTCCTTCAACCAGAAGACAGAACTAGCCTTCGGATCCTCGTCCCGAAGCAAGTTCTCATAGTGCTTCTGTACCCAAGCGCGCACGGGTATTCCTGCGCCGACATCAGCGCGCACCATATCGATCAACGCAACTCGTCCTAGATCGTTTTCGCTGATGCCATCTTCTAATTTTTGAAGACGATCCAAGCTCTCTTCTATACTTCTCATCTCTTTAAGTTCGTCTTCCGACAATTCGATATTGACGGACGGTGCAATATCAAGACATTCTTTTATGCGTCCTACGCTTCTCAACCAGTAAAATGCGCCGATACCGGCGTCTTCTCGACTAATTTCTCTGACTTTGTGCTTCGAGGTTGCTATTAGAACGCACCAGGACAGTCCTTCTGCATCTGCATTGCCCAGCAAAGAAAGAACGACTTTATGAGATCCCGAAATTCCATCGATAAGTACATCGCCGCACTCAACTCCAATCTTCATTTCCTGCATTTCTGACTCTTTTAAGCTGCTTTCGGCAGAATCCACTTCTAAGTCGAATCCGAAGACGTCTCGTATCAGGCCAGCGTCATTTAGTTTCTCAAGAGACGCCTGCAGCACCTCAAAGATTGTTTCAGTCGATCTTTCGCCCGAAGACGTGTAGAGAATTCTCAAACAAACAGTTTTATACCCATTATTTCTGTCTATCTTGCCGCCTATATGGCTGAACACTTGCCGCAAAGAAGCGTAAGGAAATCTATTAGTAATATTATCGATTGAAGGGGGATAATATAGATCAAAAATGGCGCTAGCAAGTTTTTTACAATCATCGGAATCAATGAGCGTCCACAAATGACATATTCGCTTTTCTCGCTGTCTAAGAACTTCTTCTTTTTCTTTGTGCCCTTTGGCAAAGACGTCGATTCCCAGATCGCCGTCGCCTACTGCGTGAATGATGAGCGTCATCGCTGCCTCCTCTTTGAGTGAACGGGCCCACAATCGGCCCCCGGAGTACGCCTAGTCTTACCGCCCCGGAAGCGTCCATACTATTCCAAAATTTTCCGAAGAAAAAGTCGTGAAAACTCGGCCGAAAAGTACTAGGCTTCTCGTGTACACCTCAGTAGCCCAAAGGAGGGCTTGAATGAAACTCATCATGCTGGAGACCAACGGAAATCAGCGGTTTGTCTTCTCTTCCCCGCGTTTGCGCGAAAACGTAGGGGCCTCCTACCTCATCACGCAGCTTGCCGACTGGACCGAGCAAGCGGCCAACTGTCTCGGCATCGACAAGTTCGGCTGGGTCTCGAAGTCGTCCGGCAAGGTCATCCTGACCGCCGCGACCGAAGACTATGCGCGCAAGCTGATCGGCCAAGTCACCCGCAAAGCCTTTTCTGCCGCACCTGGCTTGGACGTTTCCGGGGTCTTCGTCGATATGTGCGATCCCGGCAACGAAGTCAAGCGTCCCCGCATCAGCAATCGCGACCTCAAGGAAGTGCACAGGAAGGCCGCCGAGTACGCACTCAATCGCCCTCCCGCGCAGGCAAGATTCTCACAGATGCCTTTCCTTCAGCGCGGACGAGACTCGGCGCTTCCAGCGTCGTCGCGATTGGGCGTCTGCGACGAGGCGAAGGACGACAGGGAAACCGCTCTCTCGCTTTCAAGCAGAGTTTGCCGATATCGGGCCAACGACGCACGCCACCATTTCATGAAACTCGCAGAAGACTACTTCCTCAGAGTCATCGAGGGGCATTGGAGTGCAAACAGAATTAAAGAACTCCTGGTTCGCGATCCAACCAAACTCAAAGAAAAGCTGGAAGAAAAACACAAGAAAACACTTGTAAATGAACTTCTCGAAGAGTTCAAAGGAAACATAGATTCAACGTTTACTAAAGACACCAAAAAACAGGAAACGGATAAACGCAAAAGCCGGGCAGGGAACGATCAAGTTCGGGCCGAAGGCGAACATGAAGGTCAAACCGAGGACGAACTCATAGATCGCAAGGACCGCACCGAGGACGAGCGTCTCTCCAAGGTGGCCGTCATCCATATCGACGGCAACGGCGTCGGCGGAATTATGCGTGACCTCGTAGGCACACTCATGCGCATTCCAAGACCTGTTTTCGAAGAGGAAGTGCCCGACGCGCAAGATTACTCGACAGCTACAGAAGAAGACGTTCCATCGCATGCTCTTCGTTGCTTCCTTCTCGAGATCAACGGACGCCTCGAGGAAGCGATGCAAAAGTCCTTCCTCACGGCTTGGGCAGAAGTTGCCTTTCTCGCCGAGAAAGAAGTCAAAGACATCGCAGCGATCCCCGTCGTGCCGGTGATCCTCGGCGGAGACGACGCCACCGTCATCACCGATGCGACTTACGCTTTGCCTTTCACGGAAAAGTTCCTCACCGCATTCGAAGAAGAGACCGGCAAAGATGCACTGCTCAAGTATCTGGGCCCCAAAAGCAGGCAGGGAATGGGCGGATGTGCTAAAAGCGGCAGTGAGGATGAAAACGCTGAAAGCGCGGGCGAAAACGCGGAAAGAGAAAGCAAGAATGGGGAAAACGCGAGTGAAAAGCAAGGAGGTCCAATGACGGCCGCGGCGGGCGTCGCGATCGTCCCCAGGAAGTTCCCTTTCCACATCGCCTACGACCTTGCGGAAAGGCTCATCAAGAGCGCGAAGGCCCTCGGCAAAGAGCCCGAAAAAGAATGCTCCACTCTGAGCTTCCACGTGTTGTTCGATTCAACCGTTTTGGACCCCGACGAGCTGTTGCGCTCCTATAAGTCCTTCACGCGGCGACCGTTCAAGGTGTTTGCCGAACTTGACACCGAGGGCAGGGCGAAGAAATGCCAATCCGACGCATCCGAGGGAGCAGCGGAGGATCCGCATGAACACCCCGCTCTGCGCGAACACCCGGCATGGAAAGAGATGTACGAGTGTGCCGCGCTTTTCAAAGGATTGAAGCCGGCCGGCGGAAACGAAGAGCCCTTGGCCTTCCCGAAAACCAGGGCGGCGCGAATCAGAAAGCTTCAGTCTGATGCGGCCAGAGAAAAGATCGCTTCCAGCGCCGAGCAGGCCCAAGCCAAGAAGCAGGATTCAGACAAGAAGATCGACGCCGAGTGGCAAGCCGCCAAGGACTCCAGCGGCGAGCTAAGCAATCTGCTGGACGCGATCGGCGGGCCAGATCTCGTCTTCGACCTGATCGAGTTGGCCGACCTGCTGCCGCAAAGCTATCTGGAGGAACTGAAAGAAACGGGCCAAGGAGGCGCAGCAGACCAGCAGAACGACGAGGGCCAAGAAGGCGCCGTCGGCAAAACGGACAAGGCAGACAAAGGAAACAGCGATTCGACGAGCGGAAACGGCCCCGCGGCCGCTTCCCAGGAGGCAAGGAAATGAACAGCATCCCCGTAACCATTAGATTCACCTCCGACTGGGGCGTGGGCACTGGCGCCGGCTACGCGGGCGGCGCTAATTCCGTTGTCGAAGTTGACGAAAACAACCAGCCCGTGGTGCGAGGAACCACCGTCACCGGAGTAATTCGCGAGCAGGCGCTCATCGTGGCCCGAGCTCTTGACGGCGGACGAAAGGGAAAGTGGCACGATTTCATCGGTTCGCTTTTCGGAGGCGCGCCGAACTTCGGAGATACCGACGAGGATTGTGACCCCGGCGATTCGGCAGGCCAAAGCGGCAAACCAAGGGCATCCGCCGACCAGACGGTCCCGCGGGCGGTCGTTTTCTCCGATGCGCGCATCTGCAAGGAAGCGAAGGCTGCCGACGATGCTGGTACCGCTAAAGTAACCGAGGTTGTGAGCGTCTCAATCGACGAGAAGACAGGCGCAGCAAAGCCCGACCATTTCCGAATCATCGAACGGGCTCCGGCCTGCGTGCTCAAGGGCCGCGTGGACTTCGTCGATCCAGAGATCTGGAACGAAAGTCAAGACAAAACCGCCAGTCAGATTGATGCCGCAAAGTTCGTGCTGGCTCTGGCCGGGACGCTTGTGCCCGCGATCGGATCCGAGAAGACGAACGGCGACGGGCGATGCGAGATCACCGTCGGCGATTTCTTGGACGACATCGGTCTCCCGGCCCGCGGCGACGACGGCGACGACTCGCCGCCCCTGAAGAACGGCGACTTCGGGGACTCTGACGCGGGTGGCTCCGCGGACTCCGGCAAGGACGATTCGGCGTGCTCCGACGAGGACGCAGACCGTTCCCTCAGTCCCGTCGAAAAATACGCCAAAGCCGTCCACGCGGCATGTAAAGAGTGGCTTCAGGAGAAACTGAAGGAGCTCGAGGAGACGGGGAGTCCCTCCAAGGCGCCCGACCCTGTTCAGGTCGGCGCATCAGGCGAATCTCCTTGCATCGGCTGCGCGGAGAAGGCGGATCCGTCGCAGCAAGCCGATCAGCAAGGGCAGACCGAGTCGAAGGAACAAGCGGATGTCCGTCAAGCGGACGGCCGGGGCGATTCGCCGTCGTACCGCTCGTTTGATTTGAACATCGAGCTGAAAACGCCGGTGGTCTCCTACGAGGTACCGATGTCCAATGAGGTGCGCTCGCTCGATTTCCTGCGCGGAACCGTGGTGTTGGCGTGGGTGCATTCACGTCTGCGTGGGAAGTTCCCCAACGACGAAAGGATTCGCGACGCAGCGGTCAACGGCGAGTTGTTCGTTTCGGACGCGACGGCATGCGTCGCAGGGGCCCGCGGGAGGCCCGTTCCCATGGTCTTCTCCTATCCGAAGGTCGTCCCCAGCGAGTCCGACGGCGGCCCCGACCCGTCAACGCGGGAACTGTGGAACCGCCTCGTCTCGAAGGAACCGGAGGATGTGCACGTTCCGGTCCGGTCGGGCTATATCTTCGACTTCGGGGACGGCGAATCCGGCAAGCCGAGGTACGGCACGGGCGCGCCCCCTGTGACCGGACGCCAGTCCACCGCGCATGACGCCGTTCGGGGAACCGCGAAAGACGGCCAGCTCTTCCTAGTGCGGGCGCTCGCGGCAGGCCTCACATTGCAATCCGAGGTCACGATCACCGAGAGCCTGTACAGGCACCGGCCGACGGTCGCCAAGAATCTGTGCGAGCATCGGCCAGGAGAACCGCAAAACGAGACACGGCAGGTCAGCCAGCGCACTCTCGGCGAGATGCTGCCCGAGATCCTGCGCGGACAGGCCCGCCTCGGATCGCGCAGGCTCGCCGGAACGTTCGGCCTCGCCGAGTGCGAGGCGACGGAGAAATACGCGTCCGACGGCGCAGCCGCAGCCCGCAGCGACGCCGTAGGCGGCAACGGCACATCCGCAGGCGGCAACGCTGCTGCGGGGAACGGCGCAATCGCAGATGTCCACGTCCGCGCAAACTTGGACGACAATGCAAACACGGGCAACCCCGATGCATGGGACAGCGAAGGCGCCACGACCATCTGGTTCACCTCCGACCTTCTTTTGCGCTCGCGGTCGCTCGGCGCGGCGGGCAGCTCAGGCGACATCATCGACGCGTTCAACTGCTCCGACGCCTTCGACAGCGCGAATGCGCGCATCAGACTCTTCTCCGCAGAAAAGGCGGGCAAAGAGGGCGCTGCGGCGTCCAAGCAAGGCGCCAACAACGGCATGACGCCGCCCAAGCGCGACGACGGCAGATCGTCCTCCAAACGCGACGCCAGCACATCGTCCTCCAAGCGCGACAACGGCACACTGCCCAAGCAAGACGCCAGCGACTGCGAAGGCGACCATCGGTACCGAGCGGGATTGAGATACCGCCGGGTCGATTCTTGGTCGGCCGCCGAGGGCCAGCCTCGCGCTACCCGCCTCGCCGTCCAGGCCGGCTCGGTCCTCAAGGTCTGCCTCGGAGACAACGCCGAGCAGCGGCGAAAAGCCCTCGCAGCATTGCGCGAGCTGGAAACCGTGGGCATCGGCGAATTGCGTGCTCAGGGATTCGGCAGGTTCGTCGTCGGCGATCCCCTGCTGAGCATCAGAGACAACGACGGCAAGGGGTTCCACGTCAAGCTCCTGCACAGCAACGACTTTCCTTCGGACGAAAAATGAAACCTACAACCTTAACTCGCCAGCGATCCATCACGAATTCGGCGACGTCACACGTCGCCAATCTGAGAATGCAAATCGGCCACAATCTGGCGACGTCGCGCGTCGCCAACCCAACAACACTAACCAGCGCCAATCCGACGCCGCACAGCGCCACCTCGACAGCACAGCTCAACGCCAGCGTGGCAGCACGGCTCAACGCGAGCGTGGCGACGCTGCTTAGCGCGGATCCGACGTCGCCGTCCAAAGAAAATCCAGCCTTGCCATCCAAAGAAACCGCCAAGGAGGAGAACCGATGAGTCTTACGCGATACAGGCTCGACGTCGTTTTGGTGACGACGTCGCCCATTCACTCCGGCGGGCCGGAGGAGGAAGTCGACAGAAGGTCAAAAGCGATCGGCAACGACGATCGAAAGGCCGTTCCGCAACAATTCGCGCGCAACGCCAGCGGAACGCCCGTGCTGACAGGGCGCTCGGTCAAAGGTGCGCTGCGGGCTGCATTCTTCGAGGCGCTCGACCGCAAACTTGTCACGTGCCCTGAAATCCTGAATCCCCAACGGTTGAAGGACCTGTGGGGAAAGGGCCCAGAGGATAAAGAACAGGATAACGAAGAGGCAAGGGGCGAAGATGACGCGCCTTCCGGCTGGGCATCGGCGCTGACCTTCGAAACGGTGTCTCTCGAATGCGTCAAGAAGGCGGACGAACCCGACAAGAAGGAGGATTCGTTCGTGCGTCGGCCGGGCATCGCCATCGATCGCTACTGGGGGTCAGCGGGCGACGGCGCGCTCTTCTTCCACGAAGTGGCCCCCAAAGGACAGAAGCTTCATCTGGGAATCACCGCCGAAGTCGACCCGTGCCGGTTCGCGAAAGAAGATAGGCCCACGATCGAAGAGCTTGAGGCAGACGTCGAGCAGCTGTTCGCCGTAATTCTCGGCCTCCTTGACTCGGGCCGCTTCGCCTTCGGAAAGCGCAAGGGCGCGGGCTGGGGGCGCGTGAAGATCGCCAACCACAAAACTAAGGACGACAAGACTGAATCTTGCTACTCGCTC
>NZ_DBHHEV010000038.1:0-8331 GCF_057238965.1 Peptidiphaga sp. | reverse complement strand
TGCTGGGACTGGCGGCACCAAACCGGCAACGCTCCGTACCGGCAACCGAATCACGATCGACATCGAATGGGAAAGCCCAACCGGAATTCTCGTCGCCGAAACCGACGAAGAGAATCAAGCCGAAAAGGAAGGAAATAACGAGGATTCCGCAACTGAAACCAACAAGGGGAGCGAGAATCAAAAGGGCTCAGAGGCGAATCGAAAGAGCTCAGACGCGGTGCCTCAAAACGCTCGAAGCAGCGAGAAGAGCCCCAACACCCAAAAGGGCGCCACAAAGCCATCGGCAGCTGACAAATCCCAGAAAGGTGAAAAGCCCCGGAAAGGTGACGAGTCGTCGAAAGCGGGCGAAGCCGAGAATACCGATGGGCAAAAGGGCTCCAGGAACACGGCGCGCCCATTGCGGGCATATAAAACAGCCGACGGCGAGCCGAAGGCCCCTCTTGTACTGCCCGGAAGCTCGGTCCGGGGCGCGCTTCGCGCACGTGCTTCAAGGATCGCTCGGACGATTCTCTATCGGAAGCGGGAGGATGAGACGCCGGATTGGTCCAATGTGCCCGTCCACGACCAGCTCGCCAACGACCCAACGCTTGTCCGCGCGTTGTTTGGAACGACGGAGCGACGAGGAGCGGTGACCGTCCTCGACACGCTTTCCAAGCCAGGCAAAGCCGACGAGCAATTGCGCCTCGTCGCCCACAACGCCGGCGATCGATGGACGGGCGGAGTAGCCGACAAGGCTCTCTACTTCGAGGAGTATCCACTCCCAGATTGGGAGCCACTTCATATTGAGGTCGACCTCGACCGAATTGTCGGACTTTCGCAAAGTGACGATTGGCCTCAAGCCGACACCGGGCCGAAAGCCAACGCCGAACCGAAAGACGACGGTGGATTAAAAGGCGATCGCGGTCCGAAAGCCGACACCGGGGTGAAAACCGACGCCGAATCGCAAGTTAAAGGCGGTCCTCAACACGACAGCGATCCTCAAACCGACAGCGGATCGCAGGGCACTCCCAACGCAAACGACCGACGCGATCAAATAGACCTCGACCGCCGACGAGCCGCAATCTGCCTTCTGGGTTTGACCCTGGCAGAACTCGCAACCGGGACGCTACCGCTGGGCAGCCGCGGAACCCGCGGAATGGGCGAAGTGAAGGTCAACCGCTTAACCATAGAGGGGCCTGAAGACATCCTGCCTCCGCCTGCGCATGGGTGGGACATTCACGACAACGGCGAGTCCGTAGCGGAGAAACTTCTCGCCCAGCTCCGACGCGTCAACGAGAAGATCCAAGAAGGAACGGCTGACGGCCTGCGCCTCACTTGGACGGACTTTCTTAACGAGAAAGACAAGAAGGCATAACGATGAGTCAGAATAACCCCACAACACAACCGAACAGCGGCAGGTCGCACAAGGGCGCAGAATCCACTGACACGAAAGACCTTTCCACCCCGCTCTGTGACGTAAAGTGGCATCGCGTCTTCATCCCGAACGCAACGCTCAGCGACGCATTGGAACGCGCGCGAGCAGTCGCAACGGAACTGACACAGCAGCTCGCATCTGTGCAGGAGGCCTCCGGGCAGGACGGCGAATCTGAAAGCCCATCCCAGAAGTTCCAATCCCGGATTTTCCAAGGGATCGCCTACACGACATCGGGCGCGAAGGCGATCGTCCGGATCGACGATTTGGATTCCCGTGAGGCCACCCGGTCCTCTGAGTCTGGCACCATTTCTGATGGTTGCATCACCGCTTCCGACGACGGCGACCCGGCCCCCGCCGTCGGGAACGCCGTCTCGCCGATCGTCGATTCCTCACATGAACGCGTGCCCCTCAACACCGTGTACGAACTCCGCCTGTGGCAGGTGATTGCCCCAGGAAGCTCTTTGGAATGTCCCCAGTCGGGTGAAGCGCCGAACGGCCCCCTGCCGAGTGGATCTGCGCGCAATCGCGGATCGGGTGAAACAGCGGACACTTCCGATGCGAGCAAGGGAGCCAATGGGCGCGATTCGAACGGCGGCGTCCTCGCCCGCGAGATCCGCTGGCTCAATGGGAGCGGCTGCGCTGAGATCGTCGTCGAACGGCTTCGAGAAGGCGAGGATCACGACCCAACCGTGCGTGAAAAAGCGGAAGATGGCGGGACGAACAAAGACAACGGGGCGAAAACGCTCCACCAAAGGTGCTGGTGCCGAGTGAACGAGTACCTTCAACACGGCGCGGACATCTCCAGCGAGGAAAAGCTCGACGAAACCGACATCATGCGCAGCATAGAGGTTTTTGTCGTGGAGCCGGAGTTCAGCAAAGAGGAGCCGAAGTTCGGCAACACGGTGTTCGCCGACGAGCTCATGACCGGAAGGTGGGCGTAAGAAAGTGGGCAGAAAAATGATCGGAACGTCGGCCGCCGCACAGCGGCTCGCAACAACAGGGAGGGAAAACTGACATGGGCACATTCCATTCAGCGGTCAATCGGATTCCAGTTCTTCGCCGGAAGGCGCATAACCTCGTCGCGAAGGGAATGCTGCCAAAAGACATCTTCAACGACGGCAAGGCTCCCGGCCACGACCGACTGGCGAACGAGGGATGGTCGGGCACGATCGACCTCGAGATGACGGTCCGCACCCCGCTCGTTTTCGGAGACCAGTATAAGGAAGACGCCGAAGGCCGCAGAGTGGAGGAATTCGACGGCCTAAAGAAGATTCCCGGCTCGAGGAACATCGTCGAAGTGCCGATGGACGTCTCAGGGCGGCCGTTCATCAGCCCGACGATGGTCAAGGGAATGGTCTCGCGCGCATACGAAACCCTGACAGCATCCCGCTTCCGAGTGTTCGGCGAGCACCGCGCCCCACTCACCTATCGGGTGGACCCGTCGCAGGCGAATCAGCTTTTTCCCGCGAGGGTCTGCCGCGACGAGGCCGGCGACCTCGCCGTCAAAATCCTCAACGGGAAAGGCGAGAAGAATGAGATGGCGCTTCTGGTCGACTCCCTGAACATCGAAGGCATCGAGGTCGTTCGCGAAGGCCACACGCAGTCAGCCCCAAACGCGAAAGCGCCTCAGCGCCCGCGAGTGCCCGGAGCCGGACTTCTTCCGCCTGCAGAGCAGGTACTCAAGAGGTTTCGCTCATTGACTCCCCACGGGGATCCGGTTCGCGTCGGTTTGACTCGCCTCAAAGACGGCAAGCCCGTAGTTACGCATGTGCGGAGCAAGGACACCGGCAAACTCGAAGAGTTCTTCCGTGTTACGCGAAAGGGCGATCGGAGTGCCAGACCCATTGAGGTTGAGGGGTACGCCTGCCGCACAGCACCCGAAGGCAAGTTTGCAAGCGACCTGTTCGAGAACAAGAAGTACGAGAGGTTCTTCTTCAAGATCGACTCTTTGGAGAAATTCAAGATCGACTCTTCGGAGAAAGACATCTCGAGAACGATTCTGCGGCTCACTGAAACGAACATTCGCGACTACAGGCTGATTATCGAGAGCTATCGCAAAGCGTCGGACGAGTACAAGGGACCCGAACCCCATCTGCTCAATCGCGCGTCGCAAAAGCGCGAGAATCGAGCCGCAAACGGCGCTTCAGCACAGGCCGACGACGCACCGGCGCCGATCCTCGCGGAGGGCGACCTCGTCTTCGTCCGCCTCGACACTGACGAGGTGCCAGACTGCTACGGCAAAACGTGCAAGAACATCACCGTATGCGAAGTTCTGCCCACGATGGTCGGACGGCGAGCGTATCAAAAAAGCCCGCGGGAACTCGCTGAGAATCAGCTGGTCGCACCCCTGAAGAATCGCGACGAGGCCTCTCCGGCCGACAGGCTCTTCGGCTACGTCGTGCCGGAAACGATGGAGAACGCAAAGGGCGGCGACGTCGCCTGCCGCGGACGCGTCTCCTTTGGACAGGTCGACTCGTCCGGCGTGAAAGTGTGCCGCAAGGAGAAGAAGCTGGCGCCGCTCCTCGAACCAAAAGTCTCTTCCGCCCGGCGTTTTCTGACCGACTCCGGCGGCGCCACTCCTCGAATCAAAAGGGACAATGAAAGCGCCGGCATCGCTCCAAATGACAGAAAACAAGAAGTCAGCGCCAAAGAAGAAAAGGAGGAATGGCGTCTGCGTGCCCGGAGAGAATACTTCGGGCCAGGTCAGCTTCTCGGCGCAGCGGCCTATCCCGTTCACCGCGAACCGCAAGTCGACGAAACCGGATTCCTCAGAAGCGCAACCGAGCTTCCCCAGCTCGACCTCGAGCAGGGCAATGACGACGTTCGGATCACCGCCAAAACGTGGATCGAAACCGGAAGCTCGCTCAAGTGCACGTTGCGCTTTGAGAATCTCAGCAAATTTGAGCTGGCGTCCCTTGTGTGGGTGCTCACTCCGGAAAACCTCATCCCGTTGGAGGCGCGAAATCGGACTGAGAACGCTGAAGAGAAGGCCAAAAGCGAAGCCGACAAAGGGGACGGCGAGGAACCCGCCAAACCCGTCGGATTCCTGCGCATGGGCTTGGGCAAACCGCTCGGTTTGGGCGCCGTGGAAGTGCGGATCGCCGAAGACGGCTTGAAAGCCTGGCGCGGGCGCAGCCTCGCAAAATCCTACGAATCGCTGGAGGCATGTCTCGGGTTCGGGGCGAAAACGCGCAAGCCGTCGAAGTTCTCCTTGAAGAAGCTCATGCGCGAGGTCGATCCCGATCGTCGCTTGGACCTCGACCGCCTGCCATGGATCCAGGCGATGCAGCGTGCGGCCTACGGCTATGACGACGGCGTCGAAGTGCGCTATATGTCCCTGGCCGAAAACAAGGCGAACAACCAGACGAACAGCAAAACCGGCGAACCGCAGGAAGGCCGCGGCTTGTCGCCCACTGACCTCTGCGGCTCTTCGCCGAGCACCAAAACATACCGTCCGTCCCCAATGCGAATTTCGACGGAATGAAACGTCTGGAAACCCATTATGAGTGAGAAAAACACTGACGAGTCTCGCGCTACCGGCCATGCGCCGAAAGATTTCCAACCGTTCCATTCGGCCGTCAATCGGATACCGCTGCTTCGGGAAACGGCACAAGCTCACGCAGCAGAGGCACAAGCTCGTGCAAAGGAGGCACAAACTCACGCGACGGACGTTCGCAACGCCGTCGGCGCATTCTCCAAGACGCTTTTCGACGACGGCGTCGCCAGCGGTCACGACCGCCTGAAGCCCGATAGATGGTCGGGCTCGATCGACGTGGAGATGACGGTTCACACCCCTCTGGTCTTCGGGAAGCATGACGACGCCCAAAAACATGATGACGCCCAAAAGCACGACGGTGACCAAAGCGGCACGGAGGAGGACAGCGAGGCCCCCACCAGCGAGGTCTCGGGAAGCCTCCGAAGCGAAGAATGCGAGGACGGCACGCCCGAAGAGCCTTTCGTCAGCCCGACGATGGTCAAGGGAATGGTCTCGCGCGCCTACGAAACCCTGACAGCCTCACGTTTTCGGGTGTTCGGCGCGCATCCGTCCTCTTCAAACAAGCTGCGGCGCACCGACTCGTTCCATCGCGCCCAGCTCACATATAGGGGCGATCCGGCCAGCGCTCTCATGCTTGTTCCGGTGCGAGTGGAGGAGGCACGCGGCGACGGCTCCCTGAAGCTCGAGCTGCTGCGGGGAACGACGCCGCACGAATCGGTGCGCAGCTCCGACGACGGCACGAAGGAGTACTCGATCCTGAGGGCGGCGGCGCTCCCCGACCGCGAAAGCAAGCACATCAAACCCGTCAACAAGAAGTCTTTCAAGGAAGCCCGCCGCCTCGCCCCGCACGGCGAGCGGGTTCGTTGCACGATGACCCTGTGCATTCAAGGTCAGCGCAAGGCCCCGCTCTACGCTTATTGGGTAGTCACAGACATCTTCGACGACGCCGGAAAGAAGCACCGCCTCTTCAACGTCGGCGAGGAGATCGTCTCTTTTTCCAATTCGGCAATGGAGAGGTCGGCACGCGACCTTCAAGGCGACTCGAAAGAGCGGCTGGCCGGATCGGGAAGTCGGCGGCACGGATCGGAAAGTCGGCGGCGCGATTCGGAAAGACGGCCGGGCGAATCGGAGAAGAACGGCGTCCGCAACCGGGACGCGCGCTGCGGAAAGCCTGAGACAAGAACCGCCTGGGGCTACGCCTACCGCACAGCCCCCGACGGCAAATCCGCGGGGCAATTGTTCGAGAAGAAACACGATGAGCGCTTCTTCTTCAAGATGGACCCGAACCAAAGCGAGTTCGCCGTCGCGCCCTCGTCCGTCCACCAATCCTACAAGGACATCATCGCCAGCTATCTGTCTCTCAGAAGACAGGAGATAGAGAAGGGTGGAAGAGCGGAAGCGCCTCTGCCCAATCGTTTCACCCGCATGGCAGACAAGAGCGAGTCCAAGGCCCTCAAACCCGGCGATCCAGACTTTGCGGCGCTCAAGAAAGACGACCTCGCATACGCGGTGCTCGACGCAGACCAGACCACGGTCCGCGAACTCGTTCCCGTCATGATCGGACGGCATGCCTACTCGAAGAGCCCGTGGGAGCTCGCGAAGGATCAGAAGACTCTTCCGCTTTCTGAGGCCGGGGAGGCTTCGGCGGCCGATCGGCTTTTCGGATACGTCGTGCAGAAAACCCGAGGCGACGAAGCTCAGAGTGGCTCTCCTGGCGACGCGGCGCTTCGTGGCCGAATCGAGTTCGGTCCGATCGACGCCTCCGGGCCGAACGTGTTCGACCCCTCGCTGAAAACCGTGTGCAAGCTGAAGGACCCTCATCCCCTGCCGCCGTTGCTGGAGCCCAAACCGTCGTCAGCCAGGAGGTTCATTACGGATGAAGAGGGCAAAACACCGCTTGCTGCGGGTGCGGGTGCCCCGCCATCGGGTAATGCGTCAACGCCGGGAAGCGCGGCGGCCTCCGGGAGTACCTCGGCCAAGGCAAATGCTCCAAATTGGAGCCGTCAGGTGATTGCGCGCAGCGAGTGTTTCTCACGCGGGCAATTCTTGGGAATCGCCGCATACCCCGTGCACCGTTGCCGTTTGGGGCGGAACGAGCTTCCCTCGGCGGGCGGGCAAGTCCTTGCCAATGGAAAGGAGACTGAAGAGAACGTCAAGGTTTCCCTCCTCGTCACCTCGTTCATACAGGCAGGTTCAGTATTGCGTTGCCGGATCCGTTTCACAGACCTCGCCCAGGAGGAACTCGCAGCCCTCCTGTGGGTTCTCACGCCGGAGAACCTCGTGCCGCGAAGCGTGCGAGACAGGCGCACCCATGCCGAAAGGGAGGGAAGCCGGGCGGAGTCCTCTGCGACCAAGCCGCCGATCGGATACTTGCGCATGGGGCTCGGCAAGCCGTTCGGACTAGGGGCGATCGAGGCGAGAGCCACGAGCATGACGGCACACAAAGGCGGGGACCTCGCGGAAAGATATGAGTCACTGGACGGATGCCTCGGCCACATGCCGACAGGGCCCGAAAGCCCGTCGCCCGGCATCGCGGACTTCTCTTCCGTTCTCGGAAGGTTCAAGCTCGACGAACAGCCCTGGGTCGAGGCGATGCAGCGAGCGGCATACGGGTACGACGACGTTCGGCAAGGCGAGCAGGGCAAGGCCCGCGAGGTCGAAGTTCGCTATATGACACTCGAAGAAAACAGAGCCAACAATCAGACGGTGACTCCCCCAAGAAAGAAAGGAGAAAGGAAAGCCGTCCAACCGCCCGCCGGGTCCCCGGCGAAAGGCAGGGGGCTTTCCCCCGTCGACCTTTTCGGCTCAATGGCGGAACAACCGCTGACCGTCCAGCCCAGAAAACAGAAGAAAAAGAGAAAGTCATCGGGCGGCAAATCGAGGAAGAAAGGCAAGAATGACGGAAAGAGAGCGAGATCAGAGAAGTAGCCCGACGCCGGGAGCGCTGTGTGTGGCTGTTGCACGTGCGCCCCGCGAGTCTCCGGCTCTGGACGCCCTGACTCTGCTGTGGGGTGTGGGAGTCTTGAGGGCTCGCATTTGCTTGGGTTTTGCAGTGAGTCTGCTGTGCGCGCGGACACTGGGAAAGTTCTGACAATGGGGGACTTTTCGGCGTCGCCCCGTCGAAAGTCGGCACGGAAGACGGGGTTTGGGCGATCGGTGGCGCATTGCCGTTTAGTGGCGAAATCCCGCACAAGTGTGGTCTAATAGAGGCGGTGTTTACCGGTGAGTCAGGGTGCATGGATCGCCGGTGGCGATTACCGTCGAGTAAACGGTGCTGCGACGCGGTTTGCAGAGACGGCAGTCGGTAAGCACCCGGCACCAGAAGGTGCATTGAGACTATACGAAACCCAAATGATCGAATTTCATATACCTCGTCGGTAAGCACCCGGCACCAGAAGGTGCATTGAGACACAGTCGGCTT
>NZ_DBHHEV010000037.1:14888-21372 GCF_057238965.1 Peptidiphaga sp. | reverse complement strand
GTTCCAGCTCGCCGGACTGACGCAGATCCTCGCCAGCGGTCTGATCCCGGGCAACAAGGCGCTCAACTGCCTCGACCCCGTTTTCGAGGAAGACCCCTATCTCGTGTGGCTGCGTTCGCCGTTCCAGCACGAGGGCGTCAAGGCGGGCCTTATCACCTCGCTCGGCTTTGGCCACGTCTCGGCCTTCATCGCGCTGGCTTCGCCGGACGCCTTCGAGGCGGCCGTGGCGCGCGCGCACGGAGACGAGGCCGCTGACGAATGGCGCAGGCGCGCCGACGCGCGCACCCATGCGGGCGCGGTTCGCCTGGAGAAGGCCATGCTCGGCAAGGCCGAGCTCTTCGAGGGCGTCAAGGACAGGCGCTTCGCCGGCGACGTCCACGAGGACGAGTCCGCGATGCTGCTCGATCCCGGCGCCCGCCTCGGCGCCGACGGCTTCTACCCGCGGGTCAGGGCCGACGGCGAGGAGTGACGGCTGAGCGGCGACCAGGCTGCTGCCGACCCCCGATTCGGGCGGTCGGCAGCAGCCTGGGTTTGCGGGTTTGCCCTCTCGACAGCCGCGGCCGACAGGGGGCGTCTGTGCGCTCGCCTCTGCGGCGCTTCGGGGGAGGCGAGACGCGCCGTCGTCCGGGCGCGCCAGGGCGGCCTTCGCCTTGCCCCGTCCGTTTGTTTCGGCTCATGCCGCATGAAGGAGAGCCTGTGCCGATGACGGGGGAGAGGATCCGATGATTCTCGGTGTCGGGTTGGACGTCGTCGACGTCGCAGCTTTCCGCGAACAGCTGGAACTGCCCGGAACGGCATTCGGGAGGGCATTCACGGCGCGGGAACGCCGCGAGGCCGCTGGAGCCAACGTCGCCGAGCGTTTGGCCGCGCGGTGGGGCGCGAAGGAGGCGTTCATCAAGGCTTGGAGCGCCGCGCTCAAGGGTCGGCCGCCGGTTCTCGGAGAGGTCGCGTGGCACGAGATCGAGGTGGTCACAGACGCCTGGCATCGGCCAGGGCTCGCGCTGCACGCCGATGTGGCAGAGGCTTTCGCCAATTCGGTGGGCCAGGCCCGCATCCACGTCTCGCTCAGCCACGACGGCCCGGTGGCCCAGGCTATCGTCGTCCTCGAATCCGAGGCCGCCGACGACGGCGCAGCCGGGGCCGATCCCGGAGAGTGAAAAGAACAATCCCGGATTGAAAAGGCGATCCGGAGCGGATCGAAAAGCGCGCCGTCGACTGACGGGCTGCGCGAAAGCCATAAACGGACCGCTGAAAGCTATAAACGGACCTAGTGAAGGCCTTGAAACTGCGCTGCGCCCCAATGAGTTAAGTTTAAAAGATCTGGATGGCTTTAATTTGGATGGCTTTAAAACAGAAGATTAGTTTTAAAGCAGCAGGTTAATTTTAAAGCGCTGAGTTAAGTTTAAATCACTTATCGCCGCGTTGCCCGGGCACGGCGTTGCAGACTCACCCGGGCGCGGCGTCGTCGGCGGCAAAAGAACGCCGTCTCGGGCCCTTCAGTGGAAGAAACGGAGTTCCGGGCCGAGCGGAGGAAAGAAGTCTCACGTTGAGCGGAAGAAAGAAGTCCCGCGTTGAGCGGAGGAAAGAAGTCTCACGTTGAGCGGAAGAAAGTTCCGGGCCGAGCGGAGACAAGCAGTCTCACACTCGGCAAGAGAAGGCGGTCTCACCCCGCTCGGAAGAAATACGGCAGGGCGTTGTACAGGTACGTGTGGGCGGACGTGTAGTTGTGGCCTTTCCCGTTCACGACGAGGAGAGTGAGATTCCCGTTGGCGAAACTCGTGTCCGTGTAGTCGAAGGCCTTTCTCTCCTCAAGCATCCTGTCCACCATTTTGGTCATGTAAGGCCCCACGCTGTCATCGGTTCCCGTCGCCGCGAAGATGAAGTAGCCCCTCCTGCCGGCGCCGGATTTTTGAGCGACGTTCGCAAGGTCCTCAACCCCCTGGCTGGGATCGTAGTTCCGCGAAAAGACGCTGCCCCTGTAAATCCCGCTGATGGGAAGGAAGTACTCGAAATATCTCAGATTGCTGCGGAAGACCGACCATGTGGCGCCTCCGCCCAGGGAGAATCCGCCAAAAGCGCGATGCCCCCGGGAGGCGGCGAAGGCCTCGGGGGTCGTGTTCGTCGCGTGCGTCCGATATTTGCCCTCTACGGCGGGCATGACGTCCTTCGTCAGCTCTGTCGGGAAAGCCGGGAAGGTCGAGGAGAATCGGTCGCTTCCCCGACGTATGGTCGGCATCGCGACGATCGTCGGCGAGATGCGCTTGTCGGCGATCATGTGGTCGAGAATGTTCTTGGCCGTGGTCGGATTGGATTGCGTTCCCAGCCACGTGCGCTCGTTCCCCTGCGAACCGTGCATGAGGTACAGGATGTTGTAGCGCTGAGACGAATTGTCGCGGTACCCGTAAGGAAGGTAGACGACGGCCTTTTTCGTGATCGTCGTTCCCGGCTTTTCGGGGTCGGAAGTGCGATACTCGATCGTCTCCAGCCGCCCGGCCTTTGAAGCCTCGCGCCGATAGGAGCTCGGTATTTCGGTGAATTGGAAGGGTTTGAAGGAGGACGGGGCCGACGTCGAAGAGGCCGACGCCGAGGGTCCGGCCGCGTCCGACGCGCTTGACGTCGCCGGGGCCGCCGTCGAATCGCTCTGCGCCGCTTTGGCGTATCCGGCCGGTGCGGGCGACGGACGCAGCGCGATCGGCGTCTCTTTGGCTGCCCCGCCCGATTTTCCTGTGCCTGAGGCAACGCTGCTCGGCACCCCGCCGGGAGAAGAGTCCCCGGCGCATCCGGCGAGGACGGGAGAGGCCGCGAGCGCAGCGCACAGAAGAGGGGCGGCGAGCCGGGAGCCCGGCCGTGTCGACATGTATTTCATCGTGTTCCCATTGCCGAGTCGAAAGAATGCAATGCAGTCGATTAAACAGTCTTAGTCTGGACGAATCCTGTGCGCAGGTCCGCGGACTGCCCTCGCATCCCCGAGGAAAGTTTGAGGCAAGTTCTCGAGAAAAATCTGTGGCGAAAGGGCTTTGATATGACACGGGGGAAGATAGGGCGGGCGAAGCGCTTTTGAGAGTTGATTGAATTGCTCTTGGAAATTGATCGACGTGTTCTCCTTGTGGCGGGGAATGCTTCCCAAAGGACCGCGCCTCCCCAGGGGTATGATGAAAACCTGGGCAAAGTCCAGGAAATGACAGAACAACTAATGGATGGCGGAGAACGCACATGAACAACGAAGAACGCAACATCGAACGTCGCGCAGACGAAGAAATCCGGGCGGACGAAAGGCCCCTCGCGGAGAGAACGCCCGTCCCGGGGACGGAAGGCATGCCGGATACGCGGGGCGAGGTGGTCGTCATGCGAAGGAAAAAGTCCTTCTCCTCCAACGATTTCGTCATTGAGGACGAAAATGGAGACGAACTGGGCGCAATAGTTGAGGCGGAAAGGAAAGCTCCGCGCTTCTTCAGAGCCTTTCGCGACTTCGACATAGGAGGTCCGCGCATCGGCCTTCGGGCACGAATCACCCGAAAAACGTTGAAGCCTCAAGAGGTCCGCGCACTTTACGCGGTTGTCGGCCCAGACGGCTCGCCCTTGGCGGAGGTGAGAGTAAGAACGACGTTCATCACGAAAATCGTCATTGTCCCGACCGAAGGCAAGCCGATGGAGTTTCGCATGAAGGGCCTGCGTCGGTTCGAGGTCGTCTCCCTCGAGTCGAAGGCCAAAATCGCCGCCGGGGACTTTCGCACGCGCAAAGGCATCCGCGTTTCTTTGGAGTTTTCCCCTGGCGTCTCATCGGAATGGCAGGCGCTGATCATGACGGCCGCGTTGGCATTCGATTTGGGGCGGAGGATTAGGAACGCGTTCTTCTCTACTATTCTTACGCGGCTGTTTTCGCGCGACTGATGTCGGGGTTTTAGCCGATCGACGCCTGAGGGCGGGCTGGCGCCCACGTCTTTGCTGATTGTGTCGGAGGCATCCGGTAGCCTTGAAGGGATGCCGAAAGAAGGAGGAAAAGTGAGGGATTTCGACCAGTCGGCCGCCGCCGTCGATCCCGAGGTGGCCGCCGTGCTCGAGGCGGAGTTGGCCAGGCAGCGTGGGACGCTCGAAATGATCGCGTCCGAGAACTTCGTGCCGCGAGCCGTGCTCGAGGCTCAGGGCTCGGTGCTGACCAACAAGTACGCCGAAGGGTATCCCGGCAGGAGGTACTACGGCGGGTGCGAAGAGGTCGACAAGGTCGAAACACTCGCGATTGAACGGGCGAAGAGCCTGTTCGACGCCGAATACGCCAACGTCCAGCCGCATTCCGGCGCGCAGGCCAACGCGGCGGTCTACCACGCCCTTCTCTCTCACGGCGACACGGTCATGGGGCTCCAGCTCGCCCACGGCGGGCACCTCACCCACGGGATGAGGATCAACTTCTCCGGCAAGAACTACAACATCGCCGCCTACGGGCTCAATCCCGAGACGCATCGCATCGACATGGACATGGTCCGCGAGCAGGCGCTTGCCGCCCGGCCGAAGATGATCATCGCCGGATGGTCCGCCTACCCGCGCCAGCTCGACTTCGAGGCCTTCCGGCAGATAGCCGACGAGGTCGGAGCCTTCCTGTGGACCGACATGGCCCATTTCGCCGGATTGGTCGCGGCCGGGCTGCACCCGAACCCCGTCGAGCATTCCGACGTCGTGACGACGACAATCCACAAGACCCTCGGAGGCCCCCGCTCGGGAATGATCCTCTCCCGCGACTCTTCGGCCTACGCCAAAAAGCTCAACTCCGCCGTCTTTCCCGGGCAGCAGGGCGGCCCGCTCATGCACGTCGTCGCCGCCAAGGCCGTCGCCCTGCGCATCGCCGCAACCGAGGCGTTCAAAGACAGGCAGGCCCGCACCGTCGAGGGGGCGAAGATCCTCGCGGAAAGGCTGAACGCGTTGGACGTCGCCGCGGCTGGAGTCGGCCTCGTCACCGGCGGAACCGACGTCCACCTGGTTCTCGTCGACCTGCGGAATTCGGACATGGACGGCCAGCAGGCCGAGGACCTCCTCGACGACGTCGGCATCACCGTCAATCGAAACGCCGTGCCGTGGGACCCCCGCCCGGCCGCCGTCACATCGGGGCTGCGCATCGGAACGCCGGCGCTCGCCACCAGGGGCTTCGGGGCAGCCCAGTTCGAGGAGGTCGCCGACATCCTCGCCGCGGCGCTCATCGCCGGGAGGGGCGCCGACGTCGAGGCGCTGCGCGGGCGCGTCAAGAGGCTCACCGACGAATTCCCGCTGTACGAGGGGCTCGAGCAGGTGCGCAAATGACGGGCGGCGTCCCCGAGGCGGGTCAGGGCGGGTCGCCGGCCGCGCGCAAGCTGGACGGCAAAGCGACCGCGGCCGCGATCAAGGCCGAGCTCGCCGAGCGCGTCAAGGCGCTGCGGGCCGAGGGGAAGGCGCCCGGGCTCGGCACGGTGCTCGTGGGCGAGGACCCTGGATCGGTGTCCTACGTGGCGGGCAAGCATCGCGACTGCGCGGAGGTCGGCATCGAGTCGATCCGCGAGGATCTGCCCGCGTCGGCTTCGCAGGAGGAGATCGTCGCCGCCGTCGAGCGGCTCAACGCCGACCCGGCGTGCACCGCCTACATCGTCCAGCTGCCGCTTCCGCGGGGAGTCGATCAGAACGCCGTCCTCGAGCGCATCGATCCGAACAAGGATGCAGACGGCCTCCACCCGACGAACCTGGGAAGGCTGGTCTTGTCGGTCGGCGGCGAAATTCGTTCGCCCCTTCCCTGCACGCCCGCGGGAATCCTCGAGCTGCTGAGCCGCCACGGGGTGTCGCTGCGGGGGAAGAACGTCGCGGTCGTCGGCCGCGGGGTCACCGTCGGCCGCTCGATCGGCTTGCTGCTGACCCGGCGGGGCGTCGACGCAACCGTCGTCAACTGCCACACCGGCACCGCAAACGTGGAAGAAATCGTCCGCCGCGCCGACGTCGTCGTCGCGGCGGCGGGCGTGGCCCGCCTCGTCACGCCCGAGTGGATCAAACCCGGCGCCGCGGTCGTGGACGTCGGAGTCTCGCGGATCGTCGACCCAGAAACGGGGAAGGCCCGCATCGTCGGCGACGTCCACCCGGACGTGGCCGAGGTCGCCGCCTGGCTCTCGCCCAACCCCGGCGGGGTCGGGCCCATGACCCGGGCGATGCTTCTGGCCAACGTCGTGGACATCGCCGAAAGGAAGACATGCGCATAGCAACGTGCAACGTCAACGGAATCCGCGCCGCGGCCCGCAAAGGCATGGGGGAGTGGATCGCGTCCGCGAAGGCCGACGTGCTGCTCCTCCAGGAAGTGAGGGCGCCCGAAGAGCTCGTGGCGCCGCTCGTCGGGGAGGGATACAAAGCGATTCCCTGGCCCTGCGAGATCAAGGGGCGCGCAGGCGTCGCGGTCGCGGTGCGCGACGGGATCGAAACGGGCGCCGTCGTGCGCGGGGTCAGCGACGACCAGCCGCCGGTCGACACCGGAAGATGG
>NZ_DBHHEV010000037.1:13083-14878 GCF_057238965.1 Peptidiphaga sp. | reverse complement strand
AGCTCGGCCTGCGCGTCGTCTCCGCCTACCTCCATTCCGGCGACTCCTCGAGCAAGGAGAAGATGGACGCCAAATACGCCCATCTCGACCTGGTCGAAAAACGACTGGCGGAACTGGGCGAAAGCGGGGGGCGTTTCCTCGTCGCGGGCGATTTCAACATCGTGCACACGCCCCTCGACATCACGAACTGGAAATCCAACCACAATCGGACCTCGGGCGTGCTGGACGAGGAGATCGCCTACCTCGACCGGTGGTTCGGTCAGATGGGCCTCGCCGACGTCCAAAGGCGCCTCGACCCGGACAGCCAGGGGCCCTACACTTGGTGGTCGCAAAGAGGGAAGGCCTTCGACAACAACACGGGGTGGCGCATCGACTACCATCTGGCCAGCCCGTCTCTCGCGGAGAAGGCCGACGCGTACCGGATCGACAGGGCGCCCTCCTACGACGCGAGGTTCTCCGACCACGCGCCCCTGATCGTGGATTATGCGCTGTGAGGCTTGAGCTGATGCGAAACTGGAAGATTTGGCTCGGGCGCTTCAAAGAGCTGCGAGTGACGCGGGGATTCGTGCGGTACGGCACGGCCCGCGGCGGAGTGCTCGCCGGCGGCATCGCCTACTCGGCCCTCTTCGCCCTCACCGCCGCCATGACGATCGCGTGGACGGCGTTCATGGCGCTCATGGGCTCGGACAGTCGGCTGCGCGCCGACGTTCTCCAAGGATTCGACCGCGTCCTGCCGGGAATCCTCAAAACAGGCGACGGCGGAGGCATCGTCGACCCCGACTCGCTCGTCCTGAAATCCGCCGTGACTCCCGCCTCCGTCTTGGCCGGCCTCGTTCTGCTCTTCACCGCGACGTCAGTCGTCGCCAACGTCGGCAAGTCCGTTCAGGCGATGTTCGGCATCGTCAGCCTCCACATCGGCCTTGCAGCCAGGCGGCTGCGCTCGCTGGGAGGCTTCGTCGTCCTCGCGCTGGGAGTCGGAGCGTCCTCCGTCCTCACGGTCTTCGGCGGCCTGGGGGCGCTCGTTTCCTTCGCCGTCGACGTCGGGGTCGTAGCCTTCATTTTTCGCGTGGTGGCAGGGGTCAGAATGCCGAGGCGCGACCTGCTTCTCGGCGCGACGTCGGCCGCCGCGGGAACCACGATCCTCAGGCTCTGCGAAAAGGTCCTCATCGGGTCCGTCTCCGACAACGCGCTCCTGGCGTCCTTCACGGCGGTCGCTTCGCTTCTTCTCGGATTGAACCTCGCAAGCCGCATCCTTCTCGTGTGCGCAGCGATCGCGGCCAACCCGCCGACGCCCTACGTCCCGGCCACGCGCGACGAGCTCCACGCGACGCAGACGCCCAACTACGTCACCCTCTCCGCGCCCCACACCCTTGACTGGCTGCACAACCCGCTTTCGGGGAGCGTCATTCCCGCGGACGCCGACGGCGTCGCCTCCGCCGACGCCGGATCCGGGCGGCGCCCGGACTGCCGAAAACCCGACCAAAGCCCAGCCGACGAGCTCCGCGCAACGGCGCAACCATGACCTTCCACGCAATCGTCAAAACGAGCGGAGCCGGCACGCGCCTGTGGCCTCTCTCCCGCCGCAGCGCGCCGAAATTCCTGGCCGACCTCACAGGATCCGGGAAAAGCATGCTCCAGGCCACCGTGGACCGGCTCGCGCCGATAACCGACGACGTCACGATCGTCACGGGCGCCGCCCACGCCGACGCCGTCGCCGCGCTCGTGCCCGGCGCGTCGCTCGTCGTCGAGCCGTCGGCGCGGGGAACGATGGGCGCGATCGGCCTGGCCGCGGCCA
>NZ_DBHHEV010000037.1:0-13073 GCF_057238965.1 Peptidiphaga sp. | reverse complement strand
CCCGCGACCCCGAAGCCGTCGTCGGCTCCTTCGCCGCCGACCATCTCATTGCAGACGAAGAAGCCTTCAGGCGGGCGGTTTTGCGCGCCGCGGAGGCCGCCGAGCAAGGCTACGTCGTCACCATAGGGATTTCCCCCGACCGCCCATCGACCGCCTACGGGTACATTGAAGCGGGAGAGAGCTTCGGCCCGGCGCGCTCCGTGGCCCGCTTCGTCGAAAAGCCCGACGAAGCGACGGCCGCCGAATACCTCGCTACGGGAAAATACCTGTGGAACGCGGGGATGTTCGTCGCCACGGCGGGCGTGCGCATGGACGCTGGCCGAACCGCTGCGCGCCCTGGCCGCAACGTGGGAGGCCGGGCGCGAGGACGGCGTCGCCGAATACTGGGAGCCCTTGGAAAGCGCGGTCATCGACACCGCCGTGGCCGAGCCGCTCGCCGAAGAAGGAGGCGTGGCCGTCGTCCCCGTCGAAATGGGGTGGTCCGACGTCGGCGACTATGCCTCGCTCGCCGACGTCGTCGAGTCGAACGAACAGGTGGCCCCGCGAGGGTCGGAGCAGACCGTCCTCGCGCCCCCCGACGCCCTCGTCTACACCGGGCACAAGCCCGTGGTCGTTGTGGGAATCCCCGAGGCCGTCGTCGTCGACATGGACGATGTACTCTTCGTCACAACGCGCGCGAGTTCGCAGGACGTCAAACTGGCGGTGGAGGCGCTCGGTCGGTCGGGACTAGGAAGATTGGCGTGAACCGTTCGGTAGTTAACCGAAAAAGAACGTAGACTTAGGTCACATTCTCCGCGTCTTTTTCCGACGCGGATGCACACAACCAGGAGAAACAAGCGTGAAGAACAGCAAAGTTGCCGCGCTTCTCGGCGTTGCGGCATTGGCGCTGAGCGCCTGCGGCGGCGGCAAGGCGGGAGAGAGCGCCTCGTCGAAGGAGAACGCGACGAAGGGCCCCGCGGCAAAGCAGATCGACTATCGAGCCTGCATCGTCTCCGACGCCGGGGGGTGGGACGACAAGTCGTTCAACCAGTCGGCCAAGGAAGGTCTGGACAAGGCCGTTCACGACCTCGGCGTGCGGCCCAACACCGCAGAGTCGAAATCCGACAACGATTTCGCCCCCAACGTGAAGTCGATGGTCGAAGCCAAATGCAATCTGACGATCGGCGTCGGGTTCAAGCTGTCCGAAGCGGTCGAAAACGCCGCGAAGTCCAACCCGGACAAACAGTTCGCCATCGTCGACGCGACCTTCCAGAACCAGCCCGAGAACGCCCGCGCCCTCGTCTTCAACACGCACGAGGCGGCCTACCTCGCCGGATACGCGGCCGCGGCCAATTCCCTGTCCGGCAAGGTCGGAACCTTCGGCGGAATCAAACTCCCGACCGTCACGATCTTCATGGACGGATTCGCCGACGGCGTGGCCCGCTACAACAAGGACCACAAGAAGGACGTGAAGGTCCTCGGATGGAACAAGGAGACCCAGGAGGGCCAGTTTGCCAACTCCTTCGACGATCAGTCGAAGGGAACCGCCGTGGCCAACCAGCTCATCCAGCAGGGCGCGGACGTCATCATGCCCGTCGCCGGCCCCGTCGGCTTGGGTGCGGCCGCCGCCGCCAAGTCCAACGGCAAGACGCTCATCGTCGGCGTCGATTCCGATTGGTACGAATCTGCCCCCGAGTACAAGGACATCGTTTTGACCTCCGTGCAGAAGGGCATCAACCCCGCCGTCGTCGATACGATCAAGTCCGGCGTCGAGAAGAAGTTCGACAAGGCGCCCTACGTCGGCACGCTGAAGAACGGCGGCGTCTCGCTCGCCCCCTTCCACGATCTCCAGAAGTCCCAGCCGAAAGGCTTGGAAGACGAATTGAAGAAGATCAAGGAAGAGATCGTCTCCGGCAAGACGGTTGTGAAGTCCTCGGCTGCTTACGAAGTCAAATGAGCGAGGAGGGGCTCGGGCTCGCGAAGGAGTCCGGGCCCCTCCAAGCCTGAAAGGTTGGGCATTCGGTGCGTCTGGAACTGCGTGGGATCACCAAGAGATTCGGCTCGTTCGTGGCCAACGACCGTATAGACCTCACTGTCCGGCCGGGGGAGATACACGCCCTTCTCGGCGAGAATGGCGCGGGCAAATCAACCCTCATGAACGTCCTGTACGGGTTGTATCGGCCCGAAGAGGGCGAGATTCTGATCGACGGCGAACCGGCGGCCTTCTCCAACGCCGCCGACGCCGTCGCCGCGGGCATCGGAATGGTCCACCAGCATTTCATGCTCATCCCCGTGTTCACCGTTGCCGAGTCCGTCGCCCTCGGATTCGAGCCGATCAACCCGGTCACGCGGCTCCTTCGCCGCAAGAAGGCCCGCGGCCTCGTGAAGGAATGGTCCGCTCAATTCGGCTTCGACCTCGATCCCGACGCCAAGATAGAGGACCTGCCCGTCGGCGTCCAGCAGCGAGTGGAGATCGTCAAGGCGTTGGCCCGAGGCGCGGAGCTGCTCGTCCTCGACGAGCCGACGGCCGTCCTCACCCCGCAGGAGACGGACGGGCTCATGAAAATCATGAGAGGGCTCGCGGACTCCGGGGCCTCCATCATCTTCATCACCCACAAACTCCGAGAGGTCAAGGCGGTCGCGGACAGGATCACCGTGATCCGCAGAGGGGCCGTGGTCGGGCAAGCCTCGCCCGAGGCCTCCCAGGAGGAGCTCGCCTCCATGATGGTCGGGCGCCCCGTGCTTTTGCACGTCGAGAAAAAGCCGGCGACGCCGGGCAAGGCGGCGCTCCGCGTCGAGGACGTCTCGCTCGTGGGCCCGGGCGGAGAAACCGGGGGAACCCTGCTCGACCGCGTCAGCTTCGATATCCGCGAGGGAGAGGTCCTCGGCATCGCGGGCGTGCAAGGCAACGGCCAAACCGAGCTCGCCGAGACGCTCCTGGGGCTCAGACGCCCAGATTCGGGCTCGATCTCGCTCAACGGGAAGCCCATTTCCAACGCCAGCGTGCGCAGGCACATCGACGCGGGCATAGGATTCGTGCCGGAAGACCGCTCGACCGACGGCATGATCGCCTCGTTCTCCGTGGCCGAGAACCTCGTTCTCAACCAGTACAGGCGCCCGCCCTTCGCGCGGGGGCCGGCCATGAGCGTCTCCGAGGTGGCGAAAAACGCCGAGAAGCGCGTCGTCGAATTCGACATCAGGCTGAGCGACGTCAACGGCCCGATCTCCAACCTTTCCGGAGGGAACCAGCAAAAGGCCGTGGTTGCGCGCGAGCTTTCAGGCAATCTGTCGCTTTTCATCGCCAACCAGCCGACGCGCGGCGTCGACGTCGGGTCCATCGAATTCATCCACAAACGCATCGTCGCAGAACGGGACAAGGGAACGCCCGTTCTGCTCGTGTCGTCCGAGCTTGACGAGATCGTCGGGCTTTCCGATCGCATCGCGGTCATGTACCGCGGGCAGATCGTCGGGATCGTTCCCGCGGACACCCCGCGTTCCGTCCTCGGAGTCATGATGGCGGGAGGCACGCCCGAAGAGGCCGCCGAACAAGCCGAGCCCACCCTGACGGACCGCGTCGAGGAAGAAGGCGGGCCCGGGCGCGGGGAAGACAGCTTCGCGCCGAAGGGCGACGCGCTGAAACGGTTCCGGCCGAAGGGGGAGGCTGCGAGGGAGGAGAACGCACATGGCTGAGACGCAAGGCAACGAAGAGGCCCGGAACGGAACAGCTCAAAATGAGGCGGGGCTGGGCCAAGCGGGGCGGAACGAAGCCGGGCTGAGCGGCGCGGGGCCTGAGGAAAACGGAGCGCTCCTAGGAGGGGGCGAGGCGTTCCGAGCCGAGGGCGGAACTTTTCAGGGCGAAGAGCGGCGAGAGCCGAGCCGCCCGCGTCTGGCGATGTGCCGTTGCCTCAGTTTGCTTTACAGGGCCTTGAGTTCGAGCGCCGCCGTCTACGTTTTGGCGATCGTGGTTTCGCTCGCCGTCGGCGCGATCCTCATGCTCGTTTCGGGCGCCGACGTCGTCGAAGGCTATTCGGCGATGGTCCGGGGGTCCGTCTTCAATTGGAAGGCGCAGTCCTTCCAGGGCCAGATCGCCCCGCTCACGTCGTCGATCTTCTCCTCTCTGCCGCTCATCATCGCCGGGCTCGCCCTCGCCCTCGGCTTTCGCGGCGGCCTGTTCAACATCGGAGGGACCGGGCAGATCATCGCCGGGGCCATCGGCGCCGCCTGGGTGGGATTTCAGTGCCACATGCCGGCGGGAGTCCACCTGCTCGCCTGCCTGCTGGCCGCTGTCGTCTGCGGCGGAATCTACGGTTTCATCGCGGGTTTCCTCAAGGCGACGACCGGCGCCAACGAGGTGATCGTGACGATCATGCTCAACTCCGTCGCCACGCTCGGGCTCGCCCAGCTTTTGACGTATCAGTCCTTCCGGCGGCCGGGGTCCGGCGATCCGCGCTCGCCCACGATAGACGCGACGGCGCAGCTGCCCGAGACGGCTCCGCCCTTCCAGATCAACGGCGGCGTCGTCATAGCTCTTCTCGCGACGGCCTTTGCGTGGTGGTACCTCGAGCGTTCGACGTGGGGGTTCGAGCTGCGAGCAGTCGGAGCCAATCCCGACGCCGCGAAGACGGCGGGAATGTCGATCGGCAAGGTGACGACGGTGACGTTGACCCTTTCCGGCGCGCTGTGCGGCCTGGCCGGCGGGGTGACCATGACGGGGGATCTGAAGTACCTGACTGACGGCGTCGCAGGAAGCACCGGGTTCGACGCCATCACCGTGGCGTTGCTCGGCCGGAACAGGCCCGTGGGCACCTTCTTCGCCGGAATCCTCTTCGGGGCGTTTCGGGCCGGCGGACGGACGATGGACGCCCAGGCCGATGTGCCCATCGACATGGTCCTCATCCTCCAATCCGTCATCGTTTTGCTCATCGCGGCCCCCGCATTCGTTCGCTGGCTTTTCCGCCTTCCCACGGGCGAGAACGACAGATGGCGCGCGTACCTCGCCTTTGCTCGGGAAAAGGAAGAAGCCGCAGGCAGGCCGGAGTCTCACCGGACGCTGGGGGGCAAGCCGGAGCGCAGGAAACAGCTGACAAGAAGGAGGCCTTGAGATGAGCGTCAAAGTCACCGACAAATCGCTCGAATCGTCTGAGGGGTCCGGGCCTTCTCCGGCCGTCGTCGGTCGCATCGGCTGGCGCGTGCCCATCGCCTATTTGATTTTCACCCTCCTGCTCGGCGCCATGTGGATGAGCGCCGAAGGCGTCGCGACTTTCTCCCTGACGAGGGGAGGCGAGAGCATCGAGATTCCCGATGTCGCCGTCGGGTCGCGGACTGCCTGCCTCGTGCTTGGCCTCGTCAGCCTCGTCGCGACCGTCTACGCCTTCGCGCGGGCCGCTGCGAGGAAGAAAGCGGGCGTCCTACCCGCCGTCGCCGTCGGAGTGAGCGCCGTCCTAGGGCTTCTCGCCTGGTACGGAGGAGGATCGTCCAGCAACATCACCCTCGCCTTCACCCTCGCGTCGGGGCTTGCCTTGGCGACGCCGCTCATTTTCGGCTCCCTCGCCGGCGTCGTCTCCGAACGGGTCGGAATCGTCAACATCGCGATCGAAGGGCAGCTCCTCGCCGGCGCCTTCGCCGGGATCGTCGTGGCCTCGTGGTGGCAGAGCGTGTGGCTCGGCCTGATCGCCGCCCCCGCAGCCGGTGCGATCGTCGGCGCGCTCTTGGCCTTCTTCGCCATCAAGTACAACGTCGATCAGATCATCGTCGGCGTCGTCCTCAACGTCCTTGTGCTCGGCCTGACGACCTTCTTCCTTGGAACCGAGCCGTTCAAAACGAACAAAATCAACCTCAATTCCTCAATCTTCCACCTCGATCGAATCGCGATCCCGGGCCTGTCGGACATTCCGGTCCTAGGGCCCGTCCTGTTCAACCAGACCGCTCTGACGTACTTCATGTACGCTGTCATCGCCGTGCTCACCGTCTACCTGTACCGTTCGAAATGGGGTTTGCGGCTGCGGGCGTGCGGCGAGCATCCGAAGGCCGCCGCGACCGTGGGCATCAACGTCCGCGCCACGCGTTTCAGAAACAGTCTGCTGGCCGGGGCCATTGCGGGCCTGGGCGGCGCCTACTTCACCATCGCCGCGGACATCGGGCACGAGGTCAACGACAACATCTCGGCCGGCAGCGGGTACATCGCCCTCGCCGCCATGGGCGCGGCGCTCATGTTCGGCTTCGCTCAGGCCACCGCCATCCTTCTGTCGTCTCTCGATTCGAGCGCGCCGGCGAATCTCATCAACATGATCCCCTACGTCATCACGATCTTGGCCGTCGCAGGATTCGTTGGCAAGTCCCGCCCGCCGGCCGCCGAGAACAAGCCTTACTAGAAGGGAACAACCCCTGTTGGAGAACAACGGTTCTCACTAGAATGGCGGCAAGGTCTGCCTAGAATGGCGGCAGGCCCTGCCGGAAAGCGACGGCACTCAGGAAGGCTGCAAGCCCTGGCGGAAAAGCCGTCCTCGCCGGAGGAAGGCAAGATAGACATTCCAGCGAGGGCAAGCCCCTAAGACTCAACGAGGAGGCGATGTGACGGAGGATTGGCGACCCGAGGTCCCTTGGCGGCGCCTGCGCGAGCTCGCCCTCGAAGCGATGTCGCGGGCCTACGCTCCGTATTCCGGCTATCCGGTGGGGGCGGCGGCGCTCGTCGACGACGGACGCCTCGTTTCGGGCTGCAACGTCGAGAACGCCGGGTACGGGGTGACGCTGTGCGCTGAATGCGGGCTGATTTCCGAGTTGGTGCGCGGCGGAGGTGGGAAGCTGCTCGCCTTCGTGTGCGTCAACGCCGACGCCGAGACGATCGTGCCGTGCGGCAGATGCAGGCAGCTGCTGGCCGAGCACGCCGACCCCGCCATGGTCCTCGACCTGCCCGGCGGCCTCATGCCCATGACCGAGGCCCTTCCCTTCGCCTTTGGGCCGGGCGATCTGAACGCGGTCGAGCGGACCGCGCCGTTTGAAAGCAAGGAGAACTGAGGTGGCAGAAGCCTTCGATGCCGTCGACGTCATACGACTCAAACGCAACGGCGGCGAATTGAGCGATGCGCAGATCGACTGGACGATCGACGCCTACACCCGCGGCGCCGTCGCCGACGAGCAGATGAGCGCCCTCGCCATGGCGATCTTCCTCAACGGCATGAGCCGACGCGAGATCTCGCGATGGACCGCCGCAATGATCGCCTCGGGCGAGCGGATGGACTTTTCGGGGCTTCCGCGGCCCACGGCCGACAAACACTCCACCGGCGGGGTGGGGGACAAGATCACCCTCCCGCTCGCCCCGCTCGTCGCCTCCTTCGGAGTGGCCGTCCCGCAGCTTTCTGGCAGGGGACTGGGGCACACCGGCGGCACACTTGACAAGCTCGAGTCGATCGCCGGGTGGCGGGCCGACGTGAGCAACGAGCAGATGCGCGAGTTCCTCGGACAAGGCTCGGGCGCCGTCGTCTGCGCCGCCGGGGCCGGGCGGGCGCCCGCGTACAGGAAGCTGGATGCCCTCCGGGACGTCACCGCCGCCGCCGACTGCCTGCCGCCCATCCCCTCCTCGATCATGAGCAAGAAGATCGCGGAGGGCACGGGTGCGCTCGTCCTGGACGTCAAGGTCGGCTCGGGCGCCTTCATGAAAGACATCGACAGCGCACGCGAGCTCGCATCGACGATGGTCGGCCTCGGCGCCGACGCCGGAACCGAGACCGTCGCGCTGCTGACGGACATGGACGTGCCCCTCGGCCTGACCGTCGGCAACGCGCTGGAGGTCCGCGAGTCCGTCGAGGTCCTCGCGGGAGGCGGGCCGGACGACGTCGTCGAACTCACCGTCGCCCTCGCCAGAGAGATGCTTGCCGCCGCGGGAAAGAACGACGTCGACGTCGAAGCCGCCCTCGGCGACGGCCGCGCCATGGACGTGTGGCGGGCCATGATCCGCCAGCAGGGAGGCGACCCAGACGCGCCTCTGCCCGCGGCACGCGAAACTCACGACGTGACCGCGCCCCGCGCCGGGATTCTCACCGAGATGGACGCGCTCAAGGTGGGAGTCGCGTCGTGGCGGCTCGGCGCCGGGCGCGCCCGCAAAGAGGACCCCGTCCAGGCGGGGGCAGGAATCGAAATCTTCGCCAAGCCCGGCGACCGCGTGGCGAAGGGCCAGCCGATCCTGCGCCTGCACACCGACGAGCCAGACAGATTCGAGAGGGCGATCGACGCGCTTGGCGGAACGCTGACCGTGGAAGATGCCGCCCACGCCCCCGGGCCCGGCGTTTCGACCGGGAGAGGCGCTCCGCCGAGGGATCCCCGCGATTCGAACGGGACAGACGACGCTGCCGCGCGGAAGCCGCGACGGCCGGCCGCCGGGAAGCCCCGCCGCTCGGTCGTCCTCGAAAGACTGGGATAAAACTCAAGAAAGGAAACAAGCATGCCGTACACCCGTGACGACGTCGCCAAGCTCATCGACCACACCCTGCTCAAGCCGGAGGCGACGCACAGCCAGGTCCGTGCGCTCGTCGAGGAGGCCAAAGAGCTCGGGGTCTGCTCCGTGTGCGTCTCGCCGTCGCTGCTTCCCCTGCCCTTCGACCTGGGGGATGTGAAGCTCGCGGTCGTGTGCGGATTCCCCTCGGGGGCGCACCACAGCGACGTCAAGGCGGCCGAAGCGGCCCGGGCCGTCGCCCAGGGGGCCGACGAGGTTGACATGGTCGTCAACCTCGCGTGGGCGGCCGGGAACGAATTCGAGAAGGTCGAGGCGGACATCCGCGCCGTCCGCGAGGCGATGCCTCGGGCGGTTCTGAAGGTCATCATCGAGTCGGCGGCACTGAGCGACGAGCAGATCGTCGCCGTGTGCAAGGCGGCAAAGGCCGCGGGCGCCGACTTCGTCAAGACCTCGACGGGGTTCCACCCGTCCGGGGGAGCTTCGGTCCACGCCGTCGCCCTCATGAAGGCGACGGCAGGGGAGACGATGCAGGTCAAGGCATCCGGCGGAATCCGCGACGGGAAGTTCGCCGCGGAGCTTCTCGACGCGGGGGCTACGCGCCTCGGCCTCTCGGCGAGCGCGAAGGTGCTCGACACCCTCTGAGGCCGCCCGCCGCGCTCACCGGAGTCTAGGGCACGGCCGCTAGAGCTTGAGCGCCGCCGAAACGTCGGCCTTGAGCGCTTCGAGCCGGGAGGCTGCGGCGGTCTTCTTCGCCGAATCGAGGCCGCCTTCGACGGGCTCGCAGACCTCGAGGTAGCACTTGACCTTGGGTTCGGTCCCCGAGGGACGAATGACCACGCGGTCGTCCGCCTGAGTGTGCCACACGATCGCATCCGTGGGAGGAAGATCCTCCGTCCCTTCGCTCAGGTCGAGGGAGCCGACCACGGGCGAGCCCGCTAGGGAGGCGGGAGGCTCGCGGCGCACCTTGTCCATCGTGCGTCCTATGATGGATAGGTCCTCGACCCGGACGGTGACCGGCGCCGTGAGGAAAACCCCGTGAAGCGCGTACAGGCGGTCAAGTTCGTCGAGGAGCGAGGAGCCGGAGGCGGCGAGCCCCGCGGCGACCGACGCCAGGAGGATGCCGGCCGACATGCCGTCCTTGTCCCTGACGGCCGCCGGATTGACGCAAAAGCCGATGGCCTCCTCGTACCCGTAGGCGATGTTGTGCACTCGCGCTATCCATTTGAAGCCGGTGAGGGTCTCGCGGTGCTGCGCCCCGTGCGCGGCGGCGATGCGTCCGAGCAGCCTTGAGGAGACGATGGAATTGGCCAGCACGCCGGCCGGGCTCTCCGGAGCGCCGCTCTGGCCCGAAGCCGCCTGCCCTTCCAGCTTCTGCGCCGCCTGCTCGCCGAGAATCGAGCCGATCTCGTCGCCCGAAAGCTGGCGCCATTCGCCCCCGTCCGGGACGGCCGCCGAGCACCTGTCGGCGTCGGGGTCGGAGGCGACGATGAGGTCCGCCCCGACCCTGCGAGCCGTTGCGATAGCGAGGTCTAGCGCGCCCGCCTCCTCGGGATTCGGAAAGGCGACGGTGGGGAAGTCGGGATCCGGCTCGCACTGTTCGGCCACCTCGACGACGTCGCGAAAGCCCGCGGCCGCGAAGACGCGGCGCATGATTTGCCCGCCGACGCCGTGCATCGCCGTGTAGACGATTCTCAGGTCGCGCGGCCCGGCGGGGACGAGCGCGGCGCATTCGGCCACGTAGGAATCGACGAGCTCCTCGCCGACCGTCGCGTAGTCGTTTGCGAGGGGGATGTCGGCGGCAGGCCCCGTCGCCTCGATCTCTCGCGCGATCTCCGCGTCGGCCGGGGGGACCAGTTGGACGCCTCGGCCGTCCTCGTCGGCGTGCGCGCCGCCGAGGTACACCTTGTACCCGTTGTCGCGAGCCGGGTTGTGCGACGCGGTGACCATCACCCCGGCGTCGGCGCCGAGCGCGCGGACCGCGTAGGCGAGGATCGGCGTCGGCAGCGCCCGCGGAAAAATCGCCGCGCGCAGGCCTGCCGCCGTTGCGATTGCGGCGGTGTCCTCGGCGAACTTCCGCGAGTTGCGGCGCGCGTCGTAGCCGACGACGACGAAGGCGTCCCCGCCGGTCTTTTTGCGAAGATATGATGAGAGTCCGGCGGCGGCCTTGCGGACGACGGCCGTGTTCATTCGGAAGGGCCCCGCCGCCATCGGCCCGCGCAGCCCCGCTGTGCCGAATTGCAGAAATGAGGAGAACCGGTCGTCCAGCTCGGCCTGAGCCTCCGCCTCGCCCCCCTCGGCGCGGCTGAGAAGCTCGGCGAGCTCGGCCCTGTCGTCTTCGTCGGGATCCGCCGCAATCCACTCGTGGACGGCGCTGGCATTGACCATTGTCTTCTCTCTCGTCGGTGATGTGAAATTTGCTGTGCGAGGCTTTCCGTTCGGAAGCTTGTGCGAGGCGTTCCGTTCGGAAGACTTCCGGAGCCGAGGCGGGTGCCTAGGGGCCGCCCGGCGCCGACAGGCCGGATTGCGCGTCGCCGAGCCGTTCCGCGTCGGCTCTGTCAGTGTCGGTTCAGTCGGCGTCGGCCAAAGGCCGGTCGGCGCCGGAGCCGGCTCGGTCGATGATCCGCACGATGTCTGCGAGCAGCCGGGAGATGCGCGGGCCCGCGGCCTTTCCGGCTTCGAGGACCTCGCCGTGGCTGAGGGCGCTTGGGGCGATCCCCGCGGCGTAGTTCGTCACGAGGGAGATTCCCAGCACCTCCATTCCCGCCGCGCGGGCGGCGATCGCCTCGAGCGCCGTCGACATTCCCACGAGGTCTGCGCCCAGTGCCTTGGCCATGCGCACCTCGGCCGGCGTTTCGTAGTGCGGCCCGGGAAATTGGGCGTAGACGCCCTCGGGAAGGCCGGGGTCGACGCCCCGGGCGATCTCGCGAAGCCGCGGGGAGTACAGATCGGTCAGGTCGACGAAGTCCGCCCCCCGCAGAGGCGACGTCGCGGTGAGGTTGATGTGGTCGCCGATGAGGGCCACGGTTCCCGGGCACCATTCGGGGACGGTCGATCCGCACCCGTTGGTCAGTATGCATACTTTTGCTCCGGTCGCCGCAGCGGTTCGAACTCCGTGGGCGACGGCGTCGACGCCCTTGCCCTCGTAGAAGTGGGTCCGCGCGCCCAGCACCAGAGCGCGGCCCGATTCGAGCACAATGGATCTCAAAGTGCCTCGGTGCCCTGCCACGCCGTTGGCTGAGAAACCGGGCACCTTCTCAGCCGGCACTTCGGCGACGGTCTCCCCGATGAGGTCGGCCGCGCCGCCCCAGCCCGATCCGAGAGTGAGCACGCAGTCGTGGGAGGCGACGCCGGTGAGGTCGGCGATGACCCGCGCCGCTTCGGCGGCGAGTTCGTTTGTCATGGGCAATACGTTACAGGCAGTAGGCGCGGTCTATAAAGCAGTAGGCTTGGGTTATGAATACGAACGAGGCTCAGCCTCTTAATGCGGACGACGTCGTGGCTCTGACGGCGCAGCTTGTGGACATTCCCTCCGTCTCGGGGGAGGAGGGCAGGATCGCCGACGAAATCGAAGCGACCTTGAGAAAGCACGGGCGCCTTGAAGTCCTCAGGGACGGCGACGCCGTGGTGGCGCGCACGAATCTCGGAAAGCCCGTGCGGATACTCCTGGCCGGGCACACGGACACCGTCCCCGTCGCGGGCAACGTTCCCGGAAGGCTCGAAGGCGGGGTCCTCTGGGGCAGAGGGTCGGTCGACATGAAGGGCGGGGACGCCGTCCTCCTCCATCTCGCCACGACCCTGCGGGAGCCGCGAACGGACCTCCCGTGGGTCTTCTACGACCACGAAGAGGTCGAGGCCAGCCTCAACGGCCTCGGCCGCCTCTCGCGCAACCATCCCGACTGGCTTGCAGCCGACCTCGCCGTCCTCGCCGAGCCCACCGACGGAGGCATCGAGGGCGGGTGCAACGGAACGCTGCGCGTGAAGGTGAAGGCCAGCGGAGTCGCCGCCCACTCGGCGCGCCCGTGGACCGGGGAGAACGCCGTGCACAAGCTCCTCGACGCCCTGGCCTTCCTGGCGAACTGGCAGTCCGAGGTCCACGAGGTCGGCGGTTTGGAGTACCGCGAGTCCCTCCTGGCGGTCGGCATTTCGGGGGGAGGCGGCCGCAACTCCGTGCCCGACGAGGCGCACGTCGTCGTCAACTTCCGGTATGCGCCGGACAGGACGGAGGAGGAGGCCCAGGCCTATGTCCGCTCGGCTTTTTCCGGGTATGACGTCGAAGTGCTCGACAGCGCCCCGCCCGCGGCGCCCGGAATGGACCATCCCGAGTTCGCGCGCTTGGCCGAACTCCTGCGGGAGGCCGGCGCCGGCGAGCCCGCGGCCAAGCTCGGGTGGACCGACGTCGCCCGGTTCTCCGCCCTGGGGATACCGGCGATCAACTGCGGGCCGGGAGATCCGATCCTGGCGCACAGGGACGACGAGGCGTGCCCCGTCGAACAGATCGAGCGTTTGGCCCGCGTGCTCGGAAGGTGGCTTCAAGCGTAGTCTTGGCCCATGACAGACGACCGATTTCACCGCCAAGGCCCCGTGATATTGCGCGGGGCGCGCATCCCCGACGCCACGGCCGACGCCGCCTTGTTGAGCAACGAGC
>NZ_DBHHEV010000036.1:10332-21627 GCF_057238965.1 Peptidiphaga sp. | reverse complement strand
CGCGTGGTGATGCCGGCGTTGTCGATGTCGTTCGTTCGAATGCACTTTTGAACGGATGCGACCGTCGGCCACGGGGCGGGCTCGGTGTTCAGGATGTAGGGGATGAACGGCACCATTCCCGCGACGGTGAAAAGGATCGAGGGATCGGGCGAAACGAGGGACACCGAGGGCGCGATGTGGTGATCGTGCTTGGCGAAGTAATCGAGCCAGCGCTGACGGATTTCGGCGGTACGCATTTTTGACCTTTTCTAGGGCGGGCGCGGCGCCCGCTTTTCATATACGCGGGCCGCAGCCCGTGTTTTTCACGCGCGCGGGCAGTACCTGCCTGCGCCCGCAGGATGCCAAGAACGCGCCCCGCGGGGCGCGTTCTTGGATTCGATTAACGCGAGTAGTGCTCAACGACCATCTGAACGTCGCAAATGACCGGAACTTCGGCGCGCTTGGGTCGCCTGGTCAGGGTGAAGCGGAGCTTCTCGAGATCGACGTCGAGGTATCCGGGAACTTGCGGGAGCACGTCCCGATGCGCGCCCTGGGCCGCCACGTGGAACTGCGGCGAGGTCTGCGACTTCGGCTTGACCTGAACGATCTGGCCGGGCTTGACCCGGAAAGAGGGGCGATCGACGATCTTCCCGTCGACGAGCAGGTGACGATGGACGACGACCTGGCGCGCCTGCGCGATCGTGCGGGCGAATCCGGCGCGCAGAACAAGCGCGTCGAGGCGCATTTCAAGCAGCTCGACGAGGTTTTCGCCCGACAGGCCCTCGGCGCGGCGAGCCTCCTCCCACACGCGGCGCATCTGCGCCTCGCGGATTCCGTACTGGGCGCGAAGGCGCTGCTTCTCCTTCAGACGGACCGAGTAGTCGGAGTCCTTGGTGCGGCCTCGGCCGTGCTCGCCGGGACGGTACGGGCGGCGCTGCATGTAGCGCTCGGCCTTCGGGGACAGTGCGATGCCCAGGGATCGGGACTGGCGCACAAGTTTACGAGAACGGTTTCCCGCCATTCAATTGCTCCTGTCGATGTTATATGCGCAGCCGCGTGCGGCTGCGGGGCCGACCCAAAGGCTGAGGCCCCAGGTTTGACGCTGCCCGGGTGGACAACCATGGGATTGTATCAGCTATCTTCCTCAAGCGCTTTCCGAATCCGCGCAAGCCGAGAGGTGATCTGCGACTCGTAGCCGCGATCGCTGGGGTTGTAATAGCGGACGCCTTCAAGCCCTTCCGGCATGAATTTCATGGGTGCGACGGCCCCGGGAAAGTCGTGGGCGTACTTGTATCCCTCGCCGTGTCCCAGATCCTTTGCGCTCGCGTAGTGCGTGTCTCGCAGCGCCTCGGGAACGGGGCCCGCCTTTCCCGCAGATACGTCGGACATCGCCGCATTGACGGCCATATACGCCCGGTTCGATTTAGGCGCCGTGGCGAGGTGGACCACCGCTTCGGCCAGGATGATCCGCGCTTCGGGCATTCCGACGAGCGCGACCGACTGCGCCGCCGCCGTTGCCGTCTGCAGGGCGGAGGGATCGGCCATGCCGACGTCCTCGGCCGCGCTGATCATGAGCCTGCGCGCGATGAAACGAGGGTCCTCCCCCGCGCTGAGCATTCTGGCAAGGTAGTGCATCGCCGCATCGACGTCCGACCCCCTGATCGATTTGATGAAGGCGGAGACGACGTCGTAGTGCTGATCGCCCGCCCTGTCGTAGCGCACGGTCGCCCCGTCCGAGGCCTTTGCGACATCGGCCAGTTCAATCGTCGTTTCGCCGCGCGTTCGCGCCCCCTCGGCGGCAGCTTCCAAAAGTGTGAGAGACCGCCTTCCGTCGCGCCCGGCGATGCGGACGAGATTGTCGAGCGCGTCGGCCGCGATCGAAAGGCGTCCGGCGAAGCCGCGTTCGTCTTCGAGCGCGCGGGCGACGATCGTGCGAATGTCTTCCTCGGCAAGCCCTTTGAGCGTGACGAGCAGTGAGCGCGACAGAAGCGGAGAGACGACGGTGAACGAGGGATTTTCAGTGGTCGCGGCGACCAGCGTGACCCAGCCGTTTTCAACGGCGGGCAAAAGGGCGTCCTGCTGGGCGCGGTTGAATCGGTGGACCTCGTCGACGAACAGGACGGTTTCTCGGCCGCTCGTGGCCAGACGCTGGCGCGCCGCCGAGACGACGGCCCTCAGCTCCTTCACCCCGGCCGAAACCGCCGACACCTCTTCGAAATGCCTGTTTCCCGCACGCGCGATGAGATAGGCGAAGGTGGTCTTCCCTGTTCCGGGCGGCCCCCACAAGAACACCGACGACGGCGCTCCGCCGCTCGCCTCCGCCAGCCGACGCAGCGGCGACCCCTCGGCCAGCAGGTGGCCTTGCCCGACGACCTCGTCAAGAGTTCGCGGGCGCATTCTCGCGGCAAGAGGGCCGGTTGTTCCGTCCGGAATGCCGACGTCGTCCGCGCCCATCGCATCGAAAAGGTCCATGCCGTCAATGCTATCGGGCTCTTCCGACAGTTTTTCCAGACGCGAGTTTTCCTGATGCGAGCGCGGCCGACCGAGTTGGCAGTCGCCGGGCGCCTGCCCGACAACTCGAAGCCGTCGCGCGAGGCGCTAAAGGCGCCGATGACTGGAAAATATTGCCAAAAGGACCGCGAAACGCATCGCGAGTTCGAAAAGTCCCTTTGGAATCCACATGACAAGAACCAAGGTTCAAGAAGCGCCGCCGAAAACGTACTCGCGCAGCCGCGCCGGAATCGAGGCGCGCTGCCATTCAAGTTCTGCGACGAGGGCGGCCCCGGACAGCGCCTTGCGTGTGTAGCGTTCGACATTGCGCGCATGCCCGCCCATATGGGCGACGGCGATCGCCTGCCCGCATGCCCGGGCCACGGCTTGAGCTGCAGCGTCTTCACACTCGCGAGCCGCAGCGTGGCATGACAACGCATGCGCCCGCATGGGGCCGACGGCCAGCCTTCCGTCGCGAAACTCGTCGACGGCGTCCAGCGCGCGGCGAAGCCGATCGTCTAAAGGGCGATGCTCGGCGAAGACGGGCATCAGGCGGCGGACGCAGCGAGCAGCCCAATTGATGAGCTCGCGCCGGTCGTCTTCGGACAGCGTGAGGTCGGCGGCGTCGGGCCTCGGCTGCAGATTCGTCACGTGGAAAAGGTATCAGACGCCTTAGCCGTGGGACGACGCCACAAAACGGGCTATAGCGGCGCGTTCGGCCGCTATTTGCTCACTGCGACGCCGCAGCCGATCCTCGAGCTCGGAAAGTTCGCGCCGAAGATTCGGGCACATCGTCACCGTCGCTTCGCCGCTTCCGGCGCGTACGCAATCGAGATAGCGCTTGGCCGCCGCCGCACTCAGTCCGGTGTTGAGAATCAGCCGAATTCTCTCAACCGTGTCAAGGTCTTCTGCCGTGTGGTCGCGATATCCGCCAGGCGTGCGCGCGGGCACGAGCAGCCGGGCCGTCTCGTAGTGGCGCAGGGCTCTGGCGCTCACTCCGGCCATTCGCGCGAATTCGCCGATTCGCATGTCTCACGTCCCTTCCTCACGCATCGTCCGCATTCTCGCGTCCTCCCCGAGATCGGCCACCATTCTCGCAGAGTTTCGTTCGCCGCTGCAGCCGCCTTCCGACGGTGCGCAACTGCGGCGCGATCGCTTAGACGACGCTGCGCAGCCTCCTCTACGCATTGCCCAACCGCCAAGCTGCGTGATGCCCTTTTGGCGCCGCGCAACCATCACGCGGCGCAATGCCCTTTTGACCTTCACGCTAGCGTCAAGCCAGAGCATTTCAGCTATGAAAAACTCAGACTCATTTGCGAAAGGCACCGATTCATTTGCGCGAGGCGTCGATTCATTTGCGAAAGGCGCCGATTCATTTGCGAGAGACGTCGATTCCCCCTTGGGCGATTCCGTCAGGGGAATTCCATTCGAGCGGGTCGTGATCCTCCACGGTTACGGCGCCACGCCCGCAGACCACTGGTTTCCTTGGCTGACGCGGGCCGTTCCCGGCGCCGAGGCAGTCGAGCTCCCCCGCCCCCAGTCGCCCGAAGCGGCCTCGTGGATCCTCGCAGCAACCGACGCAATCGGCACCCTGTCGCGGAAGACGGCCGTCGTCACCCACAGCCTAGGCGGCCTTGCCGCGCTGCGCGCGATCCAACGCCTCGTCAAACGCGGCGCCGCGCAGGCCCGAGCACGCGGCGGCGCCTCCTGCGACGCGCAGCTCGGCGCACTCGTCGCCGTCGCGCCCTTCGCCTGCGAACTTCCGCTTGCCGGGGACGACGACGTCGACCGCTTCATACTCTCGCAGCTGCCTAATTTCCTCTCAAAGAACCCTTTCCCCAATCCGCGCGTTTTCGGCCGTGAAACGGTGATCCGCTCAGACGACGACCCGTTCGTTCCGGCCGGGTCGTCCGAGGAGTTCGCGGCGCGAATCGGCGCTAAAACGCTGACCGTGCACGGGGCCGGCCATTTTCTCGCGTCCGACGGCGTCACCGAGCTTCCCGAAGTGCTCGAAGCGCTGTCGGCGGCCTAGACGGCGCTCTGTTCGGCGGCGGGGACGGAAGGCGCGCCGCTCAATTGAAAATCGCGAGTTAGCAGCGCTTCACTCGGCCGCAAGCCCGGTCGAGAGCGGCAAACGTGGTCGGGCGGCGGGTCTCGGCGACTGAGAAACGGCGACTGAGAAATAGAGTAAAGTCAGTCTCATGGCACCGGACCGCTCCGCTGACCGCCTCGCTGCAGACCGCGCACTGGATTACTTGGAGAACAGCCCGATTGCGAAGGGCGACCTCGTCGGCCTCTACACATCGGTCGGATGGTCGAATTACACCCGAAACCCAGATCTGCTGCAGCGCGCCGTCGAAAACTCACTGTGGAAACTGAGCGTGTGGGACGGCCGCGAGCTCGTCGGCCTAGCCCGCGCCGTCGGAGACGACGCCTCGATCGCCTACATACAGGACATTCTGGTGCGCCCCGACATGCAGCGCCGCGGCATAGGCGCGCGTTTGGCCTCCGCGGCGCTTGAACGTTTCGCACACGTGCCCCAGATCGTCCTCATCACCGACGACGAGGAGAAAACCGCCTCCTTCTATCGAAGCGTGGGAATGACCGACCTCGGCGAGCTCGGCGTTCGCGGCTTCGCACGATTCTCGTTTTGATCCCCGTTGCGCTGCGTGACCGGCGAACTCGCCGACAGACCGCCCTTATTGCGCGGCGAGACCGGCGATCGCCGCGGCGCTGGCGGCCACGGCTTCGTCGATCCACTCGGGAATCTCACACCCGACGTGCGGACGGACCAAGCCGTACGGGCACGTGCGGGTCGCCGCCACGATCAGCCCGTAGCTGCGCTCGTCGCGGAAACCGCGCAGACGCTCAACGAGCCTCGCCGTGGCGGCGTCGATGCCGTCGTTGACATGCAGCACATCCTCGGCGCAGGGGTCGGGCGCGTCATCGACGAGCTCCCACTGCCGGAAAAGCGTCATTCCCATGGCGTCCATCGGGTTGCTCCGGCAGAACGTCGGCGTGTGAAGCGCCGCGGCGACGACGGCGCGCTCCGGCGGGTCGCCGTCGAGCGCTCGAACAAAACCCTCCTGAAAGCGGCGAATCGAGCGAAGCCACAGCTGCACAAGCAATTCTCGCCGTGAGGAAAAGCGGTGGTATATCGAGCCCGAAGGCACGTTTGCCGCGGCTGCAATGTCCGCAATCGAAACCTCGATCCCCCGCTCGCGGGCCGCAATCGCGACACCGTCGAGTATCTGGTCGAGGCTGTACTTCACCGGACGCGCCATGGCATCTGAGTATAGCGGTATATTGAGGCCATGAGTTTTAGATTCCCGCATCTATTTGCTTCTTCCCCGGGCGCCGTCGGCCGCAAACCCCAACGGTGGGCAAAGGCAGCCTGCTGGATCGCCTTCCTCAGCCCCTTGCCCTCCGTTTGCTGGCGCACCGCGATGCTCGCCGGAGCCGACACAGGTTTCGCGGAGGCCGGCATCTACCGTTCGAGCGCGTCGGGCGCCCTCTATGTTCTGCTTTTAGACGCGCTGCAAGTGGGCGCAGCAGCGCTTTCATTGGGTTTGTGTTACGGCTGGGGCGAAAAGGTTCCGAAGTGGGTTCCGCGCCTGGGCGGAAAGACCGTCCACCGTCGCCTCGCTGCGATCGTCGGCGGCGCCGGGGCGCTCTGCCTTTACTTCGTCGTGGGCGTGATTGCGGTGCGGATCATAGGCGTGAGTGCGGGGGTTTGGGAGGGCTGGACTCCGATGGCGGGCATGAACTCGGCGCAGCGCGCGGTCTTAGTCGCTGCGTACGGTCCGGCGGCTCTATGGCCTTTCGCCTTGACCGTCGGATTGGTCGGCTACTGGCGCAGGCGGCGGTGAGGAAACGTCCTCGACGTCGGCCCCGTTTCCTCGAGGCGGGTTGACTTCGCCTCCCGTTTGCCCCCTTCGCCGGTTTGCGCCGCGACCGGCTCCGCCCGGACTATTGCCTGTGCCCGTCGTTCCACCTTGCTTTGCCCGCGTTCTGGCAGCCGCAGCCTCACGTTTGCGCCTGGCGTTCTTGTGACGCACCAGCCACGTCGAAAGGCCCGTCGCAGCCAGAGCCAAGGGCGTCAACGAAAAGACCAGCCATATGATGCGCCACCAGCCGTTCATGAACACTCCTGAATGCAGCGGGAAGTTCCACGACCATATTGTCTGCGCGATCGGCTCTTTGCCGGTGCTGTCGGTCCGCGTGGCTTTCCCGGAATGGCGATCGACGGCGATTCTCACATTGCCGGGGGACGAGCCGTGCGCGTAAGGGTCGACGCCGTCGGAAAACGAAACGGTGTACGTCGAAGTCGGCTTGTCGGCGTCCGGCAAAACAATTCCGGTCAGATCCCCGGGCGCGAGGGCGCGGGCGGCGTTCACAGCCTCGGCCGGAGAGATGTCCTTCCCCTCGCCCTCTGAAGCGGGCTCAGGGGCTTCCTGCTCCGTTCCCGGCGTGATCGCATACCACAGCTGGCTTACGGGCTCGAACTCGAAAGCGGCCGCGGTGTATCCCCAGAGGAAGAGGAAGGGCAAGGAGGCCAGGCCAATCACCTTGTGCAAGTCCGTGTCACGTGCGAAGCGCCCCCTCCCCCAACGCACAGTCACCGATGCGCGCCATCGGCCGTGCCGCGGCCACCAAATCCAAAGCCCGGTGACCACGAGAAGCAGAAGAATCAGGCCATACAGTCCGATAACCAGCGCGGCCACGGTGGCGTTTTCTTCGCCTCCGGTCAGCCACGCCGTGTGCGGAACCTCCGCAGCCATAATGGGAACGTAGCCTGCCTGCCCCTCGCAGCTGAGAAAGCACAGGTGGAAATTGCTGAGGAACTCGAGCCACTCCGGAGTCTTCGCTTGGCCCAGCTCTCTTCCCGTCGCACGGTCCACGGTGTAGATTTTCTCGTCCGTCGTCGCGACTTCGACGACGTCGTCCAAGCGCGTGGCCGACTTCGGAGGGTCTTTAGGATGGTTGGCCTTGACGATTTCCAAAGCTTGGGGAAGCGTTACGCGGCTGGGCCCTTCAGAGGCCGCATAGGCGGAAGAATTCGACGCCTCGATTATCTCTTGCTTATAGAGCAGCACGGAACCGCTGGTGGTGAAGGCAAGCAAAACGACTCCGGCGACCAGCGAAACCCACCTGTGTGCGAGCACCATGGCGCGACGCGTTTTCTGCCGGCCGCGCCGCCTCCTGCCTCTCGACGCCGAGGGTTTCCGGTTTTTCGACGTGCGCGGCGGCCGTTTCGCTCGACCGGAAGGGCTTTCGAAATCGGCTGGGTTCGGTGGCGGAGCGATCTCCTTGTCTCGATTCGCCCGCTTGCCGCGGGCCGAGGAATTCCGCTGCTCGTTTGCGTGAGACATGTTTTGCCCCCTCTCAAAGACGCCCGGCGGGCGTCAGCAGCGCAGAGATCGTCGACAGGCATGTCGCTGCGGCGACGGCAGCGTACACATAGCGTGCACGATGCCGCCGCATCCAAAGATTGCGGGCGCCGCCGACGCAAACCATCGCCCCGGCCGCTTGGACCACAAGCGCCAGGCCGACGCCGAAAGGCCCAAACACGCCGACGACCGGCGCGATGACGTAGACAATGACGCAGCGGAGCCCCGATGCCCACAGCCCTAGCGAAACGGCGCGGACATCGCTCGCATCCCGACTGTCTGTCAGGGTGCCCTTACTTTTTTCGCTCATCGAGCAAAATGCTAATGACAGGCAATAATGACGTCAACCGTGCATTTCGCAATCCTCGACGTTCGACCGCGCCGTATCTGAACGCCTGCAAACGGCGCGCCGCGACCGAGATTCAGATTCGGCCCGCTTCTCCCTGCTTCTCGCCCGGCTCCGTTTCGCGGGACTTCGCATCCACGCCGGCCTCCTTGCGCTGCTGCGCGGTGATCGGCGCGGGCGCGTCCGTGAGGGGGTCCCAGCCGGCGCCGATCTTCGGGAAGGCGATGACGTCCCGAATCGAGGGGGCGTCGGTCAGGAGCGAGACGATTCGATCCCATCCGAAGGCGATTCCGCCGTGGGGCGGAGCGCCGAACTTGAAAGCGTCGAGCAGGAAGCCGAATTTCTCCTGCGCCTCCTCGGCCGAGATCCCCATGACCTTGAAAACCCGCTCCTGAACGTCGCGTCTGTGGATGCGGATCGACCCTCCGCCGATCTCGTTTCCGTTGCAAACTATGTCGTAGGCATAGGCCAGTGCGTTTTCGGGGTCGACGTCGAAGGAGTCGAGGCATTCGGGTTTGGGCGAGGTGAAGGCGTGGTGGACGGCGGTCCACGCCGAATGCCCGAGCGCGACGTCGCCCTCCGCGGCGGCCGCCCCCGAGGGCTTGAACAGCGGCGCGTCGACGACCCAAGTGAACGCCCACGCCTTCGGGTCGATGAGGCCGCAGCGCTTGCCGATCTCCAGACGCGCGGCGCCAAGCAGCTCGCGCGCCTCGATCGGCGAACCCGCGGCGAAGAACACGCAGTCGCCCGGCTTGGCCCCGACCTTTTCTGCCAGCCCCGCTCTCTCGGCCTCCGAGATGTTTTTCGCGACCGGGCCGCCGAGTTTCCCGTCCTCGGCGATCGTCACGTATGCGAGGCCCTTTGCGCCGCGAGCCTTCGCCCACTCCTGCCACTTGTCGAAGGCCCGGCGCGGCTGAGACGCGCCGCCGGGCATGACGACCGCGCCCACGTAGGGATTCTGGAACACCCGGAACGGCGTGTTCTCGAAATACTCGGTGAGATTGACGAGTTCGAGGCCGAAGCGCAGGTCGGGCTTGTCAGAGCCGTAGCGTTCCATGGCGTCGGCATATGTCATGCGCGGGATCGGCTTTTTGAGATCGTATCCGATGAGCGCCCACACTTCTCGCAGAATGTCCTCGGCGACGGCGATGACGTCGTCTTGGTCGACGAAGGACATCTCGATGTCTAGCTGCGTGAATTCGGGCTGGCGGTCGGCGCGGAAGTCCTCGTCTCGATAGCAGCGTGCGATCTGGTAGTAGCGCTCCATACCCGCGACCATGAGCAGCTGCTTGAAGAGCTGCGGCGACTGCGGCAGCGCGTACCACGATCCGGGGTTCAGCCGCGCGGGAACGAGGAAGTCGCGCGCGCCTTCGGGGGTCGAACGCGTCAGGGTCGGCGTCTCCACTTCCACGAAATCGTGGCCGTGCAAAACCTTGCGGGCCGCCTGGGAGGCCTCGGACCGCAGCCGGACGGCGCGCTGCATCGGGGCCCGCCGCAGATCGAGGTATCGGTATTTCAGGCGAGCCTCCTCGCCAGCCTGCTCGTCGGCGTGCTCGGAGACTTGGAAGGGAAGCGGGGCGGAGGGGTTGAGGACGACGACGTCGGCAGCCTCCACCTCGATCTCGCCCGTTGACAGCGCGGCGTTGGCGTTGCCGTCCGGCCGCTCGCGCACGACTCCCACAATTTGGAGGCAGTATTCGTTGCGAAGCTCGTGCGCCACTTCTTCGCGAACGGTGACCTGGACGATCCCCGATGCGTCGCGAAGGTCGATGAATGCGATTCCCCCGTGGTCGCGACGGCGGTCGACCCATCCGGTCAGAGTGACCGACGAGCCGATGTCTTCCGACCGGAGAGAACCGGCCATGCGTGTGCGGAGCACGTTCTACCTCTTTTCGATCTGGACCGCTGCTTTTCGATCTGGGCCGCCGCGGCCGCCCGGCCCCGCCAGAAGAGCGGCGGCCACTGCTCAATGATAGTTGCTTCGCGACGCGCTGCGGACACCCCGGGCGCCGGGTTGCGATTCCACGCCTGGTCGCAAAACGGCCCCGCGCCAGTTTGCGATGCCGCACCGGACCGCGGCGCCGCAGCCGCCACGCCGCATTGTCGCGGATCGTCTTCGCGGTGAGAGAATGCTGTCTCACCTGCACGAAAAGAAGGGGCACATGGAAAAAGGGGACACGAAAACGCCGCTCTCTCCCGCGAACGTCTATTTGAGCCCGGTCGTCGAGAGGCTTTTCACCTGGCTGACGGTCGGCTGCGTATCGCTGATCGCTTTCGAGGCCGTGGCGGTGGGAACGGCCATGCCAACCGTCGCAGACAAGCTCGACGGGCAGAATCTCTACGCGCTCGCCATGGGCATCCCCCTCGCCGCGCAGCTCGTCACAACGGCCCTTGCCGGGCTGTGGTGCGACGCTCGCTCGTCCCAGGCGTGCCTACTAGCGGGCCTCGGCGTCCTTTCCGCGGGTTTGGCGGCGTGCACGGCAGCCCCCGCGATGGAGCTCTTCGTGGTCGGCAGAACTGTTCAAGGCCTGGGCGGAGGCATGTGCATAGTCCCGCTGTACTCGATTCTCGGCAGCCATGTCCGCCCCGATCGTCAGGGTCGCATTTTCGCCATGATTTCGGGCGCCTGGATTTTGCCGTCGATGGTCGGGCCGGTCGTGGCAGGCTGGATGGTCGAATCGTTGAATTGGAGGGCCGTTTTCGGATGCGTCCCGGTCCTTTTCCTTTTGGGCCTTCCCCTTTTGCTCGTCGTCCTCAAGCGCCTGCCGAAAACGGACCCCGGGCCGCTCGTCGGCTGGACGTCAATCATGATCCCCTCCGTACTCACGGGCGCATCCATCGCGGGGCTGCAAATCCTCTCCGGGACTCCGCCGGAGAAGTTCACCGGCGCGGTGTACGCCGCCGTCGTTCTCACCGGGGTTTTGACTTTCGTTTTCATTCGCCCTCTGCTTCCGCGCGGCACGTACGTCGCCCGGCGGGGCCTCGCTTCGACGATTCTCATGCGCGGCTTGAGCAGCGGCACTTTGCTCGGCACCGAGGCTTTCCTTCCCCTCCTGTTGCAAAAGATCCACGGCTGGCGCCCCACTGAGG
>NZ_DBHHEV010000036.1:8251-10322 GCF_057238965.1 Peptidiphaga sp. | reverse complement strand
CCTCCCCCGATCTTCGACGGAGGATCGCCTCTCTCGGAACGGCATTCCAGCTCTGCGGCATTCTCGTCGTCGTTCCCGCGAGCTTTTATCGGTTCTCCCCGTGGCTCGTTGTGGCCGGATGGAGCTTGGCGGGATTGGGAATGGGATTGGTCTTTTCGGCCATGGCGGTTCATGCGTTGGCCATGACTCCCAAACGCAGGCAGGGGACGACGGCGTCGGCCATCCAGCTTGCCGACACCCTCGGTTTTTCCTTCTGCGTCGCGGTCGTCGGCTTGGTCTACGCCATCGTCATGCCCGCCCAAGAGTGGGCTTTCGCAGCCTCGGTCGGAACGATGGCGCTGTTGAGCGTGGTGTCCTTAATCGTCGTGCGAAGGACAGCCCCCCACCCCGGATCCGAGGAGGAAGCCCAGCTCGAGGCTTCGGCCCGCGCAATCGAGTCCGTCGTTTAGATTCTCACGCCGACGCCTCGCCGTGCCACATCTCACCCTCGCAAAAACAAACATTTCACGCTTGAGGGACTAGACTCCTCTAGGCGCATCGTCGCCCCAGCTTTTCGCCTGCCGGTTGCTAGGCGAGCGCGCGGTGTTATCAGGTTTCGTGGCGCGCGCTGGACAACTGACAGGTGAACATGACCGAATATAATGCGCCCTCGCTCGACGAGGGAACCGGCGGCGACCTTGCGCCGCGCAACGACTCCTTCCCGTTCCGGAGCGACGAGAGCATCGACGGCCTCTTTGCGTATGACGGCGGCGAGGGCTCCGGCGCCTCAGCGCCCAAAGAAGACGCAGCGGACCGCGACGCCGCCGATCGCAAAGACGGCAGCAGCACGCACGAGGACGCCGGCGCCTCCCCCGAGGACGACAACGGCCAGAGCCGGAACCGCGGCGCTTCACACCAAAGCAGCGAGGTCTCGCACAAGAGTGGCAACGGCCAAAACCAGAGCGGCGCCGTCGCACTTGGAAACGACGCCGCAGCCAAGAAGCCCGGCGACGTCAATTCCAGCGACGTCCTTTTCGACGACCTCGGACTGCCCGAAGACCTCCTCGCCGCGGTGAAGGAGCTCGGCTTTTCGGCGCCCACGGCGATTCAGGCGGCGGCCATCCCGATTCTTCTGCGGGGAAAAGACGTCGTCGGCGTCGCCCAGACGGGAACGGGAAAAACGGCGGCCTTCGCCCTTCCCCTCCTCGCCCATATTGACCCCGACAAGCGCGAGGTCCAGGCCCTTGTCCTCGCCCCGACGCGCGAGCTGGCGATGCAAGGCGCACAGGCGATCGAGTCTTTCGCTGCAAAATCGCGCGGGGTCGACGTCGCCGCCGTATACGGCGGGTCCTCCTATCTCCCCCAGCTCAGGGCGCTCGAAGGCGGGGCGCAAGTGGTGGTCGGCACCCCGGGGCGCATCATGGACCTTATGGACCGCGGCGCCCTTCGCTTGGACTCGGTCCGCTATTTTGTGCTCGACGAAGCCGACGAAATGCTCCGCATGGGATTCGCAGAGGACGTTGAGAAAATCGCCTCCGAAGTTCCCGAGGGTCGGATATCCGCGCTTTTTTCGGCGACGATGCCGCCGCCGATTCGGCGCGTGGCCGAACGCCACCTGAGCGACGCCGAAGAAGTCACGATCTCGCGGCCCGCGACCACGGTCTCGACGGTCAAGCAGATGTACGCCGTAGTGCCCGAGCGGCACAAGATCGGCGCATTGGCGCGGGTTTTGGCCGTCACGGAGGCTCAAGCGGCCCTCGTCTTCGTCCGCACCCGCTCGACGGCCGAGGATTTGACCATCGAGCTTGGCGCCCGCGGCGTGGCGACGGCGGCGCTTTCGGGCGACGTCGTCCAGAAAGAACGCGAAAAGCTCGTCGCGCGCCTGCGCGACGGGACGCTGGACGTGCTGGTGGCCACCGACGTCGCCGCGCGCGGGCTCGACGTCGACCGCATCGGGCTTGTCGTCAACTTCGACGTCCCGCGCGAAACCGACACGTACGTCCACCGCATCGGCCGCACGGGGCGGGCGGGCCGCACCGGCGAGTCCATCACGTTCGTCACGCCCAAGGAGCGCCCCCGGCTGCGCCGCATC
>NZ_DBHHEV010000036.1:0-8241 GCF_057238965.1 Peptidiphaga sp. | reverse complement strand
GCGGATGGGGCAAATCGAGCTGCCCACGCCCGCAGAGGTTTCGAAGCTGCGCGCGCGCAGAACGGTGGAGCAGGCGATGGCCCGCGTCGCGAAAGGGCGCCTGTGGGTCTACGAGGAAATCCTCGAGGACTTCGTCGCCGAGCAGGCCAAGGCGGCCGCCCAATCCGGTCCCGGCGCTGATCTTGACTCGCACGAGCACGGCGCCGGTTCTTACTCGCAGCACGATTCGCATCCGCTCTCAGATCCCGGCTCACAGCTCGATTCGAAAGACCAGGCCGGTCCGGTGAGCCTCGAAACCCTGACGATGGCGCTCCTGGCCCTCGCCGTGCGCGACCCCGGCCCTGTGGCGGGCGAAGAGCCCGAGCGTCTTACCGAGGATTTCGGCTCGGAGCGCGAGGGACGGCCCCGCAAAGAACGCCAGCCGCGCCGCCAGATGAAGAACTCCGTTCGTTACAGGGTGGAGGTCGGCCACAAAGACCGGGTCAAGCCCGGCGCCATCGTCGGCGCGCTCACGCACGAAGGCGGGCTCAGCGGCTCCGATCTGGGCCACATCGATATTTTCCCGACTTTTTCCCTCGTAGAGATCGGAGTTCCGCTCTCCCCCGAGGCGCGCAAACGCATTTCCCAGGCTCGAGTTTCGGGCAGGGCTCTGAAGATCAGCGAGGACCGCGGCCCGGGAGGCTTCCGCGACGACGCCGGACGGGGCCGCCCGCGCCGGGACTCCGACTATTCAGACCGCGGCCGCAGCCGCGGCGATCGAGGGTCGCGATACGACCGCACCACCCGCGACGAGCGCGGCTTCAAGCACGACCGTCGCGGCCGCGCTGGCCGCGGGCACAGGTAAGGCCGGCCTATGCTTTGGGCACAGGCGAGGCCGGCCTGCGCTTTCGCCGGCTAGGCCTCAGGCGCCTGCGCCGGGCGCGTTTTATCCGTGCGCCCCGACCGCCACACGTACACGGCCGCGACAAGCAGGCCGGCGGAGAACCAAACGGCCCACCACGGGAAACGAGGCAGGTCCGAGGTCGCATGCGCGTTGGCCAGATCCTTGGCGGGGGTCGGCTCGATCCGCTCGGCCGTGACGAGAATGCGATGGGTGTTGATGCCCAGGGGCGTGCACGTCACGAGGGTGACGAGGTCTTTGCCGGGAACCGAACGCAAAGATTCCGTCTCGGTCGGCTCGACCACCTTCGTCTCCCTCACTTTGTAGGCAAGCACCTTGCCGAACACCTCGATGGTGAAGGTGTCGCCGATCTTGACCCGGTCGAGGTTTGTGAACATGGTGGCGTTGGCGAGCCCCCGATGCGCGGTGATCACCGATCGGGTTCCGGGGCCTCCGACCGGCAGAGAGGTTCCTTCGAGGTGCCCCGCCCCCTGGAGAAGGGTGGCGTCCGACGTCCCGTGGTAAACGGGGAGGTCGACGTCGATCGCGGGGATCCGCAGCCGCGCCATCAGGCCCGATTCGTCCGTGCGAAGAATGGCGTTGTAATCGAGTTTGCCGTTCGAGCTTTTGCCCGCCCCGGTGGGAATGTTCGTGTCGGCTTTGTACACGGCCCCTGCACTCAGGGCTGCATTGTACGCATGGGCCTGTTTGATCTGCTCGGCGGCCGAAGGGTGGGCCAGGTTGACCTGCCTCTCGTAATTGTCGACGATCTTCGACTGATTGAGTTGAGAGACCCAGCTGGCCGCCTGCGGATAGAGGAAAATGCCGAGGCCGAGCACTCCGATGAGCGCGGGAACCAGCGCGGACGGCGCGAGCTTCCACTTGCCTTTTCGCCCACGATGGCGGCGTGTTCGCTTGAATGTCATGTCTTCTTCCTTGGCCGCGCCCAGCTTGCCGCACGTATGTTGCTCACTGCGCAGGAACGCTCCGCACGAAAGCGTTTCGTGCAAAGACCAGTTGTATAGAGAATTGGCGCAAATTTATGTTCGAGGTCGCTGCTTATAAGCAGTTTTGCGCGATCGCATTTCGCAAGGAACCCTCGGCGCAAGCCCGTTTCCCGAAGAGAGCGCAGCGCGAAAGAGTCTGTGCGAAAGCGCAATTGTGGCGGGGAAGCCTTCACTCCCCCGCCACACCGTGTTCGTTTCGGCGAAAGGCCGCCCGCATTGCCATGGAAATCCACACCGGCCCCTGCGGGCGCCGTCCGCATTTGCGTCAGACGCTAGGCGCGCGGATCCGCGCGCCGCTTCCTGCACTTCCGCGGGTTGCGTGCGCCGTTCCGCGGAACGGCGCACGCCCCCGAGCAAGGACGCCGTCGCCCGCAAACTCATGGGCCGGACGCGGCGTCCCGCAGGGTCACAGGGCTGCCGTCTGACGCTTGCGGCGCGAACGGGCCACAAACACGGAGCCGACTGCGATCGCCACGAGGGTGGCGCCGGCCAGCATCATGATGAGCTTGCCTGCGGCACCGGTCAGGGGCAGGCCCGGCACATCCTGCTTGGAGTTCTTCACGGTCACCGCGGCCGACGTCGTCTTTCCGGCCTTGACTGTGATTCCGGTGAACTCCTTGCCTCCGGAGGGAAGCGTGTAGCCGGCGGGCGCCTCGATCTCTTCGATCACGTAGCAGCGCTGGCTGTGATCCGGAGTGACGGCCTGGGCGTCCGGGGCGCCCTGCTTCTTGTCGACGAACAGGCCCTCGATGGAAACGACGCCGTTGGCCGCGGAGACGAAGGTGTCCTCCCCGCCGATGGAAATCGGGTCGCCGCTCTTGACGGCGCTCTCGCAGGAGGCCGCGTAGGGGTCAGTCGCGTTGTAGACCTTGAACTTCGCGCCGGCGAGCGTCTTTTCGTTGTCGGCGTCGGTCTTGTTGATCGTGATGTCTCCCCACGAGGTGACGACCTTGTTCGTGGGCGTGGGAGGTTCGCTCGGAGGCGGCGTCGTCGGCGGATTGTCCGGCGGGGTCGGCCCCGGAATCACGTCGATGTACAGGTTGGCGACGTTCTCGATGACTCCGCCCGCGGGAACGGTCTTGACCTTGGCGGTGAAGACGACCTCGATCGTCTCGTTCGGAACCGTCCGCAGGTAGGCCAGGCCTGCCTTGGTGAAGCCGACGCTCGGATTCTGCCCGCCGGTGGCGACGTAGTAGGACGGGTCGACGGCCTGTCCCTTGATCTTGACCGAAGCGACCTTGCCTTCCTCGAGGTTGGAATCGAGGGGGTCGGAGACCACGAAGTGCTTGAAGCTGTCGGTCGCGGCGATGCTCGGGATCTTCGCCGTCACCGGGAAGGTGACCTGATCGGCCGTCTTGATGCCGTTCTTGGAAACCTCGACGCCCTTTGTGGGTGCGACCACAACGGTGTTCTTCGGGTAGACGTTGACGTTGTAGAGCCAGTTTCCGTCGGCGTGCGCGGTGTTGGCCGCGTTGTTCGGGAACGGAATCGTCACGAGGAAGGGCGCGGCCTTCTTCTTGACGGTGCTCGGGGCGTTGGTCTCACATACGAGGTAAGCCTTGACCGGCAGATTGCCGATCGTCGTCAGGCCCTGGCCGTTCGTGGGACTGCTGACCTTGCCGGCGTCGAACGCAGCAGCCGCGCCGCTGGGCAGCGTGAGCTTCGGCGTGTTGAAGTCCGTGCCGCAGGCGTCGGCGGGAATGTTCCAATTCTTGAGGTTGTTCCAGTCCGCCTGGGTCTTCAGGTCGAGGTTGGAAATCGGGAAGGCCGTGAAGGTGACTCCCGCGACGCCGGCGCCTCCCTGAGTGTCGGTCTGGCCGTCGGCGGTGCCGTCGGCCTTCTGCGAGCCGGCCTCGTGTTTGTGAATGACAATCGATCCGGTGGCGTTGGGATCGATGTTGCCTTGGTCGGCGAAGGCCGAGCTTGCGCCTGCGAGGCCGGCGATGCCCAAAGCCAGCGCTCCGACCACGGCACTCGCACGCCGCCTGGCGGATTGAGTGTGTGTGCTCATCTGGTTGTTTTCCTTTTCTGATGAGACCGACGCGTATCGGTCGGACTCGGGTCTGTTGAAAAAACTGGGTGTGCAGGTTCTAGATACATCTGCAGATCTATCGGCGAGGCGGCGTTTCTCCTCTCCCGCGTCGGATTCTCCGCCGGACGAGGGCGCCGACGGCCGCTAGCGCCAAGAGCCCTCCGCCCCACAGAAGGAAGGAGTCCGCGCTTGCACCTCCGGTCAGCGGCAGCGAAGGGACGTCAGCCTTCTCATTGACGAAGGCGGCGGCAAAAACGTGGTTGAGGGCGGCCGGGGAAATCGCAAAGGCGTGGGCTGCCGTGCTCAGCTTGTATCCGGCGGGGGCGGCAGATTCGGTCAGCTTGAAGGACCCCAGGCCGATGTTCTCAACTTTGAACGATCCGGGAAGAGGATCGACGTCCTTGTATTTTCCGCCCGTGCACTGCGCGGCCGTGGCCTTCACACAGTCTTCGACAACCGTGTCGGCGGGAATTCCCGGGCCCGTCAGCTTCCACTCCGAACCGGCAAGCGCCTTGCCGGCTTCGTCGGCCTTCTTCCACGAGACCGTCCCCTTATAGGGTTCGTTCACGATGGCGTTGTCGACGATCTGATCGGCTACGGTTCCGGAATCCTGAAGCTTCGCCGTCAGGTTGGTCGGCGTGATCTTGTTGAAGGCAAAGGTCTTGTCCGTCGGCACGTAGCCTTCGGGCGCCTTGGCCTCCCTCAGGGTGTAGGTTCCCCATTTGAGATCGACGAGCTTGAACTTGCCCTTTGCGGGGTCCTTGTCGAGCCCCGTACACGCGCCGTCGCTTACGCAGTCGGCGACGGCCGCGCCGCCTGGGAAGCTCGGCCCCGAAACGGTCCACTGGGAGCCGCCGAGGGGCGCCTTGTCGACGGAGCTCACTTTGCCCCACACGAGCGATCCGGGCTTGGATTTGTTCGTGATTTCGCAGCTCACCCGGTCCTGCCGGTTAAGCGTGAGCGTGGCTTCTCCGCGGGTCGTCGGGCCTACCCGCGACGAATACGTCTCGCCCTTCGTGCCCGGAGTCTCCGAGCACGTCCATTGGCCGCTCTCATACCCGGCGGACGCAGGGTTGGTCGAAGCCTCAGAGAGGGCGACCTGCCCCTGCCGCATGCTTTGCGGATTTCCCTTGGCGTTTCCGGTTTTGCCCTTGCCGGAAATCACGAGGTCGGAGGCCCTTCCCTCGAGCGTCCATTGATCGGCTCCGAGCGCAGGAACCTCGCTGCTCGCGTAGGTTCCGTCGACCTTCTTCGTCAGCTGGAGCGTGGGAACGCGGATCGAGACCTTGTAGTCCTCGACTTCGCCCGTGGTGGTTATGCCAGTGGGCTTCTGGTTGTTGCCGCCGTTGTCGTTCGTAATGCGCACGCGCATGTAGCTGTCGGGAAGCGAGCCCTGCTCGCCGTCGACGCTTCGCACGGAGCTTGTGACGTCGTTCGGCACTGTCCAGGTCAGTCTCGCCACGCCCCCCGTACAGGGGACTTCGCCGCTCTTTTCCTGTGAATCGAACGTGCCGTTGTTGTTCCAGTCGATCCATCCCGCGGCTTTGCCGACGCCGGCGCATTTGACCGTTTCCGTATGGGTGTCCCCGGGGAACGTTCGAATTCCGCCGTCCCACTTGGTCGTGTCGATTCCGTCTTCGTCGTCGAACAGGCCGTTTTTGTCGTCGCCCCGGGCGTCGTCGCTGAACTTCTGGTAGCCCTCGGCGTCGATCTGGTCGCCGAGGCGCGGGGCGCCCTGGTCCATCGACATATTCGCCTGCGGGTTCAAAGCGAAAAGATCGGTGCTGCCGGCCTTGGGAACCTCGCCGCCCTTCCACGTCGGCTGGAAGGTCGATCCGGCGTAGCCGTATGATTTCGGCGCGTCGCCGAAGTCCGTGGCGACGATGAGTCCGAGTGCGACGGCGGAGTAGCCGGAGCCCTGCAGGGTGATCGTAGCCCTGGTCACGCCTTCCATGAACATGACCGCATCGGGGCCGCCCAGGCCGTTGGGCTGGGTGTATTTGCCGGCGGCGCCTCCTGCGCCCTTTTGGTAGACGCATTCCTCGTCGGAGGGCATGAGCCGCAGCGTCTTGCCGCCGTTTGACATCTCGGCGTTGGTCGTCACCAGTTTGCCGGTGTTCTTCGAAACGCACGTCTTCGAACGGAGCGTGTCAAGCACGCGCCAGCGGACGTTTTGGTCGGTGCTGGCTTGGACCCATTCGTCTGCCCACTCGCTCGTGGCCCAGCTCTTGATCCCGTACCGTTTGGACGAGGCCTCGGCGTCGGCGAAGACAAGCCCCTGGACCGGCACCTGTTTGACCGCGCCTTCCGGGGTGTGCAGCTCGACCTTGCAGGAGTAGTCGACACTCACGCGGGCCGCGTAGCCGGTGGGCTCGGTGCTCGAGCCGGGGGTCCCCCACTTTTTGCCGTCCCACGTATTGCTGCCGTTGTAGGCGTATCCGTTGGCCAAGCCGATGGCCATCTGGTTTTTGTTGACGTAGTCGGCGGGATATGTCAGCCCTTCGTGCCACTCGGCGCTGCCGTCTTTCCATTGGCCCGGGCCGCCGATGTTGTAGAGGTTGTCGAGGGCGTCGCCGGCCCACGCGCCGGGGATCGTCGCGACGAGGGGGCCTCTGGCCTGCTGGTCGGAGACGTCGCTCGGATGCCCTAGGTGCTTGTAGTTGGACAGCTGGCAGGTGGTGATGAGCTCGCCGGCGTCGCCCAGGTCGCGTTTGTTGACGAAGTTCTTCGTCTGCCCGTAGTTGAGCACGGGGACGTTGGGGGTCGGGTTGTTCTGAAACTTCGAGTAATCCGCCCATTGGAGCCACTGGATCGAATCGACGTATCGTCCAGATCCGCCGGTGGCGAAGACTGCCGGAAGGATCGGCGACTGTTCGACGATGTCCGCCTTAGCTTCCCCGACGCCGCCTTGCGAGAAGACAGAGTTGAAAATCAATGAAAAGCCGCATCCCATTGCGGCGAGCACATGCAGCTTTTTACGGTGTGACAAGGCGTTTTTTCGTCGTGAAGACAGGCGGACTTTCTTCATTGCACATCTTTCCCAGTATTGACGGCAAAATGTCATATTTCGGCGTCAAGGCACGCTGCGCAACCACAACCTGCCTCGAATTGCTTCGCCCCGCGCCAAACGAATGCATATGGTGAGGAATGCAAACGCTCGCAATGAGGCCTGACGCGCAACAGTCTATTCTGAGAAATTTCGTTTTTGTCGCCGATTTCTCATACCTTAGGTCCAAAAAATGCGATACTTTCGGCGGAGGCCTTAACCTACCGCGGGATGATTTGCGATCAGCCTGACGTCGTCGCAAACCTGCGGCGAGCGCCGTGTTCAGGCACTGCCGCACCGAAGCCGCTCGCCTGCCGCGACGCGAGGCCGACGAGCGGTTCGCAGGCTTGGAAACGCCGGCCGGAAGAGACCGTCAACCGGAAAATTCGGTGCGGCGCAGCCGCCTTTCCTCCGGGCCCGCGCCGCGTTTGGAGAGCTCGACGAGATCGGCGAGATCGTCGCTTCCCGCCCGCACCTGGCAGCCGGAAAGCCCGTCAAGAAGGCCGTCGGCGAAAGCCGCGGCTATTTCGACGGAGAGGGCGACGTCGGTCCATTCCGTGCGCCCGGCGTGCATCGCCATGGCCGCCGTCATGTCCGTGCGGACGACTCCGGGGGCGAGTTCCAAGACGGCGATCCCCCGTTCGCGGCCGGCCTCCGCCAGGCAGCCGCCCAGCCGCATGAGCGCCGTTTTCGAGACGTAGTATCCCGACGCCCGCGCGCTGTCCTTGACCGCCGCGCCGGAGGAAATGTCGAGGATGCGCCCGCCGCCGGCCGCGATCATTGCGGGGACGGCCCTGCGCTGAATGAGAAAGGGCGCGCGCACGTTGACCTGCTGCGTGCGCCACCACTCCTGGGGGTCGGCTTCCCACGGAAGGGCCTCGCCGCCGGAGACGCCCGCGCAATTGACGACCATGTCGACCGGGCCGTCGGCAAGGACGACGTCGAGCATAGCTTCGACGTCGCGCACCTTGGAGAGGTCGGCCCCCACCGTGCACACCCGCGCGCCGCGAGCCTCGCATTCGCCCGCGGACGCCGCGAGGCTCGGAACCTTTCGGGCCACGAGCACGAGCTTGCGGCCGGGGGCGGCCAGCCCTTCGGCGAGGGCGCGGCCGATGCCCCGGGAGGCGCCGGTGACGAGGATCCGTTCGCTCGGCTTCACGCTCTCAGCTCCGCCCCGCTCTTGCGCGCCGCCTTGACGATGCGCTTGCGCAGGCCAGCGGTCTCTTCGGCGGTCAGGGTGTGGTCGCTTCGGAAACGCAGAGCGAAGTCGAGGGAC